>NZ_JARVRU010000021.1:0-93900 GCF_030209535.1 Lysinibacillus sp. fls2-241-R2A-57 | reverse complement strand
GGGGTTCGGGACTTACACCCTATAGTTCATACGCATGCCGGGCGCACCAAAAAAGACTGACGGATAAGTCCATCAGTCTTGTAAGGGTATAATTATTTAGCTACTGCTTTTTTAGCAGATTCAGCTAATTGAGTGAATGCTGCTGCATCAGTTACAGCTAGATCAGCTAACATTTTACGGTTAACTTCGATACCAGCAACTTTTAAACCGTGCATTAAACGGCTGTATGAAAGACCATTCATGCGAGCAGCTGCGTTGATACGAGTGATCCATAATTTACGGAAATCACGTTTTTTCTGACGACGGTCACGGTATGCATATTGACCTGATTTCATTACTGCTTGGTTAGCAACTTTGTATAATGTATGTTTAGAACCGTAGTAACCTTTAGCTAATTTTAATACTTTTTTACGACGTTTGCGCGTCACTGTTCCGCCTTTTACGCGTGGCATATGAATTACCTCCTGCTTTTCATTAAAAAATGAATATTAGTTATTTTGTGTTGTCAAATTATTTCATGTAAACAAGTAAAGATTTGATGCGTTTGAAGTCACCAGATGAAACGATGTTCGCTTTACGTAGGTGACGTTTTTGTTTCGTAGATTTGTTTGCGAATAAGTGGCTTCCATAAGCACGGTCATATTTTAATTTACCTGAACCCGTTTTTTTGAAACGTTTCGCAGCTCCACGGTGAGTTTTCATTTTTGGCATGTCGAATTCCTCCTAAACTGTTCGTCTAATATTATTTCTCGTTCTTTGGTTGAAGAACTAAGAACATGCTTCGGCCTTCCATCTTCGGTTTTTGTTCAACCGTCGATACTTCAGCACAAGCTTCAGCAAAACGATCTAACACACGTTGACCAATGTCTTTATGTGTAATCGCACGACCTTTGAAACGTAGGCTACATTTAACTTTATCACCTTTTTCAAGGAATTTAATCGCATTACGTAGCTTCGTTTGGAAATCATGTTCATCGATTGTTGGGCTCAAACGAACCTCTTTCATTACGATGACCTTTTGATTTTTACGAATTTCACGGTCTTTCTTTTGCTGTTCAAACTTAAATTTACCATAGTCCATGATACGAGCGACTGGCGGCTTGGCTTGAGGGGCCACAAGGACAAGATCCAAGTTTACACGAGTGGCGATTTCTAGCGCTTCATTACGTGTCTTTACACCAAGCTGGTCACCATTGTGATCGATTAATCGAAGTTCACGTGCGCGAATGCCTTCGTTTACATACATGTCTTTGCTAATAGTAATCCACCTCCAAGTAGTTGTCGCGAATACATGGTTTGGGCAAAGCCTTGCCCGGTTGAACGGTACATCCTCTTGTCATGTCCATAAAAAAAGGACGGACACTTTTGAAGATGTCCGCCCGCTATATGTGCATGCGCAAGTCTACGCAAAACAATTCAACGTGTCATACCTGTTCACAGCTTAAGAGCGTTGTATCAGGTGAGAAGCGGGCAGCCTCTACTTCAACCACAAACTTTGTATTCATTAACCTTAACTATATTAACATGTACTCCATAAGCTGTCAAATGTTTATTTAACTTTTTTATTTATAGAGTAACCTAAACTTTTAATCTCAACTATTATAATGGTTTGCATCATAATGTGAGGTTGATTTCCGTTCCAGCTTGGCGCTTTGTTGCTGTCGCTACGCTTTCGCACAGAGCAAAGCTTCCTAGGGGCGTCGGGCCGACACGAGGTTGGTCACGAAGGCCTTATCACAGGAAGTGATGTTTTAGCCTTCGTTCCTCTATTGCTAATCCCCAAGAGTTATCTAGCCTTCACGCCAATCAACTTAAATCAATTCCGTCATGCTAAAAAGTTAAAATTATTTTGTAATTTCTGCTTTAATGTTAGCTAGGAAGTCCTCGAAGCTAATTGTTTCTGAATCTTTTGAGCCGTAGCGACGTACATTTACACCACCAGCCTCAACTTCTTTATCACCGATAACAAGCATATACGGGATTTTTTTCATTTGTGCTTCACGGATTTTGTAGCCTAGTTTTTCTTCACGGTCATCCATTTCAACACGTAAGCCCGCTGCAGTTAATTGCTCTTCAATTTGTTTTGCATAATCAAAGTGTGCTTCATTTGAAACTGGGATAACTTCAACTTGTACTGGTGCTAACCATGTTGGGAATGCACCTTTATATTCTTCAATTAAGAAGGCAACGAAGCGTTCCATTGTTGATACAACACCACGGTGAATAACAACTGGACGATGTGGTTTACCATCTTCTCCTACGTAAGTTAAGTCAAAGCGCTCTGGTTGTAAAAAGTCAAGTTGAACAGTAGATAATGTTTCATCTTTACCAATAGCTGTTTTTACTTGTACGTCTAATTTTGGACCATAGAACGCCGCTTCGCCTTCAGCTTCGTAATAATCTAAGCCAAGGTCATCCATTGCCTCTTTTAACATACCTTGTGCTTTTTCCCACATTTGATCATCATCGTAATACTTTTCAGTGTCTGCAGGATCACGATAAGATAAACGGAATTTGTAATCATTTAAATTAAAATCTTTATACACTTCAAGAACCAAATTCACAACACGTTTAAATTCATCTTTAATTTGGTCAGGACGTACAAAAATATGCGCATCATTTAAAGTCATACCGCGTACGCGTTGTAAACCAGATAGTCCACCTGAGCTTTCATATCGATGTTGTGTTCCTAACTCGGCAATACGAATAGGAAGCTGACGATAAGAATGCATTGATGATTTATAAACCATCATATGGTGTGGACAGTTCATTGGTCGCAATACTAATGTTTCGTTATCCATTTCCATTGGTGGGAACATGTCATCTTGGTAATGTCCCCAGTGGCCTGATGTTTCATATAATTTTTTCGAGCCTAATACTGGTGTATAAACATGTTTGTAGCCAAGACGCACTTCTTTATCTACAATATAACGCTCAATAATGCGACGAATTGTTGCGCCGTTTGGTAACCATAGTGGTAAACCTTGACCAACTGTTTGAGATAAAGTGAACAATTCTAATTCCTTACCAATTTTACGATGGTCACGCTCTTTTGCTTCTTCAAGCATTTGAAGATGATGTTTTAAATCTTCTTTTTTAAAGAAAGCTGTTCCATAAACACGTTGTAGCATTTTGTTATCTGAGTTACCTCTCCAGTAAGCACCCGCTAATGAAAGAAGTTTGAACTCACGAAGCTTGCCTGTTGATGGTGCGTGGATACCACGGCAAAGGTCGAAAAATTCACCTTGATGGTAAATAGAAACTTGCTCATCTGCTGGAATTGCTTCAAGTAATTCTAATTTATATTCATCGCCGATTTTTTCATAAATCGCTTGTGCTTCTGCACGGCTAACATTTTTGCGCTCTATTTCTAGGTTTTCAGCGATAATTTTTTTCATTTCTTTTTCGATTGCCGGTAGGTCTTCAGCAGTGATAGCTGTTGGTGCATCAATATCGTAGTAGAAGCCACCTTCAATAACAGGACCAATACCAAGTTTAACGTCTGGGAATAAACGTTTAATCGCTTGTGCTGTTAAGTGTGCTGTCGAGTGACGTAGAATTTCAAGTGCTTCCTCATCATCTTGTGTCACAATCGAGATTGTTGCATCCTCTTCAATTGGTGTTTTTAAATCTACTAAGACACCGTTTACTTTACCAGCATATGCTTTTTTACGAAGTCCTGGGCTGATTGATAATGCCACGTCATCAGTAGATGTGCCTTTTGCAAATTCCTTTACAGCGCCATCTGGGAAAGTTAATTTAATCATATCTGACATTTTGTTTGCACTCCTTAAAGTTTGTTTATGATGCATGATTCGAAGTCCAAGAATCCCCGAAAAAATCAATTTCGCCTTGGCGTAATTGCGTCCGGATTTTGAATTGTGCACGCACAATTCATTCCTTTCAAAATCCGTGACATCCGCCGGAGGCTTTATTTTCATTTAGTAGGTGTTTGAACACCTACTGAATGAAAATAAAAAAAGCTCCGTCCCTCACAAAAGGGACGAAGCGTATGCTCGTGGTTCCACCCTTCTTCCTTCCGACTCTTTTAAGTCAGACGAAGCTCAAGGCTAGCTAACGGGCTAGGGACCGGCGAAAGATTATCCCCTTCGCTGCTCAGTAGGTAGTAAATGATGTGTTCTAACTTAGGAAGCTTACAGCCAATGACTTCCCTCTCTAAAAGCTGATACACAAAATTCATGTCCTCATCAATGCATTTTATTATATGAGACAGTATACGCTCGATTGCCATAAAATGCAACTGCAAATCTTACATACGTCGATTTTTGCCGCGCATTTCAATCGGCTCTGTCAAGGCTTTGACACGCTCCATAATACGTCCAGCCTTCACTACTTCTATGTCACCTTTTTGCGTCTGTGATAAATGATGCTCTAGTTCATCATAATTAAAATTAGAGGTAATGAACGTTGGCAATTGCTCCGCCATGCGATAATGGAAAATAGTCCCTAGAATTTCATCGCGTGTCCATGCGGTCATTGTCTCGGCTCCTAAATCATCAAGCATTAGCACTGGTGCCTTTTTTACATAGTCAATTTTTTCATTCAATGTATTATCGCCAATTGCATTTTTCATTTCTCGTAAAAATTCAGGCACGAAAACGACTACTGAACGAACTTTGATGGAAGCTAACTCATTAGCAAGTGCTCCTAATACAAAAGATTTCCCTACACCAAATTTTCCGTATAAATAATAACCCTTTGCAGGAAGCTTTCCTGTTTCTAATGTTGTCTTCACAAATTGTGCCGCTTTTTGTGCAATCATAACACGAGATTCATCGTCAATGAGTAAATCTTGAATTGTCGCTTGCAGCACATCCTTTGGCATATGCATACTCGCAATCATATTAGCTACGTCACGACGCTCTTCCTCACGTATCTTTTGCTCACATCGTACATAATCAATTTCAACGGTACTCCGCACTACACGTAAAGTAGGTAAAAAACCTTTTAAATAGTTTATACAACTTTCTGTATTGTCACAGCCACAGCAAGTAGTAGATTGACTAATAAACTCATGAAGCTTCGGTAAATTTCGTTCAATTGTTTCATAGCTTAACTCATTTGCATGCTCTGTTAAAAACTCTTGTACACGAGGGTTTTCTAAAATTTCTCGACGCATCGCTTCATAACGTTCTTGAAATGATGGTACATTAATTGCTCTTTTTAATGGTCCATTAATCGGTTCGATTGTCGCTCACCCTCCTTACTTATCACTTTTCCCTAGCATTTCCAATATTTTTTGACGCTCTCGTTCAAAATCTATCGTGCTTGAAGTGTTTTCTTCCTGTTGTTCGTTACGTTTGTAAAACCATTCAGGTACCTTCTCTTCACGTTGATTACCTGAACGTCCTTTAGCACCCTGATTACTTTTCCTCGGTGTCTGTGGCTTATTTTTCCACGCAGAGTATTTATCATGCTCCTGGCGTGCTAGCTCCATTGCTTCCTTTGCTGTTTGAATATTTTTACGTACCCAATGATCCGCAATCGTTTCCACATATTTTTTAGGTAGCTTCATATCAGTTGTTAGCATTACATATTCCAAAAGTGCATTAACTACGCCTACTGGCATTCCATGCTGAACAATTAAACTTTCAGCAAGCTGTACGGAAGTCTGTAGAGGTTCTTTGCCATTATTAATATCCCGCAGTACTTGGACTGGCGGAGTCGTCTCTAAATAATGCTGAAGCTCCTGATCCTTTGTTTTTTGTCCGGATTCTTCAAGAGTTGACGGCTCACTCACTCTAGCAAGCCTTGGTGGCTCTTTTGATACCGTTAGTTTATAAAAATCCGCAGCTGCCTTACGTAATCGTTCCAGTGAAATACCTAGGTCATCATCTAATGCAAGAATCACTACTTTTTGCATATCCAGTGCAGTTAAGCGATATAAAAATGCAAGTTTTGCTATTGCTTCACGTACCTCAAGTGTTAGTAAACTGGCCGGCACAAGCTGCTCCGATAAGCCCGCCTGCAGCAGTTCAAAGTCAAACTGTTCAAAATAAAACGGATATACCTTTTGCTGTTGATCCTTACGACTAGTATTGGTTTGTAAATCATCTGGAATCTTTGAACTAACAGGCTTAAAAACGTCCATGAATACACGTGATACATCTTTAAATTCTGCATCTCTTGCAGATGGAATAAAACGCTGACGTAACTTCCGATAAGCTTGTTCCCCAATTTTACTAAATAAGAACATCGACAGCAGCGGATCTTTCATAAAGCTATCTGCATCAAGCGGACGTATCAGCTCATATAAAAAGCTACGCTGGCCTGCATCTTCTTTTTTCCATGTTCGTAACAAACCAATTGCTTCGAGCGCAATACGTGCCTCAAATACTTTACCAATTGGAAGCCCTAGCACGTTCATTAAAAAATAATGTGTCATTTGCTGCCTTGGCATTTGCTCGGCTTCTGCCCATAGAGTCAAATAAAGGCTGATTGGCTCCGCTCCAATTAAAGGCTGATAAAATAGCGTTACTAATTGACGTTCCTGCGTAGAAAGTGCATGAGGTAGACGAATGTCAAAAGGATCCGCGGGCTGCAATTCCTTATACAAATGGATCAACGTCTTTCACCCTCTCTGTTTTCCCTATGATTTCTGCTCTGTCTGACGTTGAATAATCTCTTTGATTTCTTCAATAAAGACATTAATGTCCTTAAATTGACGATAAACCGATGCAAAACGCACATAAGCAACCTCATCGATTTTCGCTAAGCGATCCATTACCATTTCCCCTACATCCTCAGAGCGGACTTCAGAATTCCCAATGCGACGAAGATCTTTTTCAATAGACATTACTAGTCCCTCAAGTACTTCAAGAGAAACAGGACGTTTTTCGCAAGCACGAATAAGTCCACGAAGTACCTTTTCACGGCTAAATTCTTCTCGTGAACCTTCCTTTTTCACTACAACTAACGGTGTCTCTTCAATTTTTTCAAACGTTGTAAAGCGGAAGCCACATGACTCACATTCACGACGTCTACGAATTTCTTTATTATCATCTACTGGCCTCGAATCAACTACACGCGTTCCGTTAAATTGGCAAGATGGACATCTCATATAATTACTCTCCTGATTTCACAACAATTTAATATTTCTATTATAACAAATTTCCTACGTGTAAGAAAAGCGCATTCATACAAGTGTGCTCATGATAAACCTTGCAAGGAGAAAGTACAAGCATAGATTCCAATAATTATCTTAGGTCATACTTTAGATTTCAATACAAAACCAATAATCGATTTAATAAAAAAAGCACATCGAAATCACTTGGATTTCAACGTGCTCATTTTAACTTCTTCCAGCTGGTGTCCAATTATGCCGAGGCATAATTGATTTATTATGCGTTTACTGTTTCTAAAGCTTTTGCCACTTTTTGCACAAGATCTACAACACGTGCAGAATAGCCCCACTCATTGTCGTACCAAGCAAGTACTTTTACTTTGCGGTTACCCATTACCATTGTAGAAAGTCCGTCTACTGTAGAAGAGTAAGTTGTTGTATTGTAATCAGAAGATACTAGAGGCTCAACTGAGAAGTTTAAGATACCTTTCATTGGACCTTCTGTAGCAGCCTTCACGAATGCAGCATTAACAGCATCTACTGTTACGTCTGTATTTAGATCAACTACAAGGTCAACTAATGATACGTTTGGTGTTGGAACACGAAGTGCCATACCGTGAATTTTGCCTTCTAATTCTGGTAACACTAATTTCAAGGCTTTTGCAGCACCTGTAGATGTAGGAATGATAGATTGTGCGCATCCACGTGCACGACGTAAATCTTTGTGTGGATTGTCTAAATTCTTTTGGTCATTTGTATAAGCGTGAATTGTTGTCATTAATCCGCTTTCGATACCAAATGTGTCATTTAATACTTTAGCAACTGGTGCTAAGCAGTTTGTTGTACAAGAAGCATTTGAAATAACATCATGTTTTGCGATATCTAGTTTCTCGTCATTTACACCTAAAACAATTGTTACGTCCTCGTTTTTACCAGGTGCTGTTAAGATAACTTTCTTTGCGCCAGCTTCTAAGTGCATTGCTGCTTTTTCACGATCATTAAATTTACCAGTCGCTTCAATAACGATATCCACACCCATTGTTGCCCATGGTAATTTTAATGGGTCACGTTCGCTAATAATCTGAACTCGTTTACCATTTACAATTAAAGCATCGCCTGCTGGTTCAACCGTACCTTCAAATGTTCCGTGATTTGTGTCATACTTAATCAAATGTGCTAACGTTTCAGCTGGATAGCTCGCGTTAATTGCAACAATATTTAAACCTTCTTGTACGATCGCTTGGCGGAAAACCATACGTCCGATACGTCCGAAACCATTAATAGCAACTGATACTGTCATTTATAAAATCCTCCTGTGAGTACATACTCAAATTAATTATATACTTTATGCGAATAGTATAACACAATTTTAAAAAAGATGAACATTATATAAGTCATAATATTAAAGTTCTTATTTTCTGAAAAATAAAATCGTTAAATTTCAGTCTTATTTTTGGCGTAAACCCACAAAAAATGCATAGCAAAATGTTGTTGTTACACATCCTTATTAATGAATATTTTGTCAATTAAATTAAGGTGTCGTATTAAATAAAGTATGGCTCTTTGGCAAAACGATGGGTTGATTTCAACAATATGAAGAGGCTGGGACATAACTGGCCAAAACCTAAAAAGCGCGAGAAATCAATTTAGAAACGTTGATTTCTCGCGCTTTTTTGATGTTAAATTTAGTGTTGCATGAAGATAAATGTCGATATTTTTCAAAAGTTGGTTGATAAACTAAAAAAGTTGGTTGATAAATCGATAAAGTTGGTCGATAAACAATCAAAATTTCTCGACAAATCTCAAAGCTGCAGTTCATTAAAGATTTCTGTTGCTACCGTTGTGCTCCGCTCCAATTTCGCTGCAGAAAAATGAGGTTTTGTCCCAGCCGCATCAAAGGATTTTACAGATTCTTAATTTATTTATAATACGTCCCAATATGTCAGGATTTTTTTTAATTGGTGCTCTGCATGTTCTAAATTTTCATTATTGTAAATAACCGCATGGGCACCTTTTTCTTTAACCGACATAGGTAACTGAGAATGCATTCGAGCTAGTGCATCCTCCTTCGATAAGTTGTTACGCTCCATTAAGCGACGAAGCTGTACCTCTTCACTAACCGAAACCACGATAATACGCTCGACAAAATGTTGTAACTTACTTTCAAATAAAAGCGGAATATCCATCACAACATGTTTTTCTCCAGCCTCTAAATAAGCATCGCGTTGGCGTAGCATTTCTTTTCGAATAGCAGGATGCATAATATCATTTAAAATTTTACGCTTTGCAGGCTCGTGGAAAATAATATCACCTAGCTTCGTACGATTTAAGCTACCGTCTTCTAGTAATATGTCTTGTCCAAAATTTTCAGCTATTAACTTTAAAGTCTCCGTTCCTGGTTCTACAACATCACGTGCTACAATATCTGCATCGACAATCGGTAAACCAAGTGCTGACATCATTTTTGCTACTGTACTTTTTCCGCTTGCAATACTTCCTGTTAGTCCGATAATCATTGTTAAATCCCCTTTAATGTTGACAATTTGGGCAAAAGACTGATGTGCGCCCACCTATCGTCATTTGGCTTGTTGCAGTTTCACACGTCGGACACATCTTCTTCCCATACATTTGCAGTCGATTCTGCATACTTCCAGCCTCGCCATTGATATTACGATAATCTGAAATAGTTGAACCTCCTGCTTCAATGCTTTGGCGCAAAATAGCGACAATCGCCTCAAATAAAGCACGCTTACGCTTTTCACTAATGCGGTTCATCGTGCGAGCCGGATGAATTTTTTGAGTAAATAATGCTTCTGTCGCATAAATATTGCCACAGCCCGAAATGACCTGCCCATCCATAATTACTTCCTTAACGGCCTTTTTCTCATATTTCGGTAACTTTGATTGCGCAATAAAATAATCACATGCTATTTCATCGAATGGCTCAGGTGCCATTTTTGTTAATGGTGCATGATCCTCAATTTTGGCTAAAAAACGTAGTTCACCAAAGCGGCGAATATCCGAGTAAATTAAATAGCCTCCATCTGCCATTTGAAATGTAGCATGAATATGCTTTTGAAATTTCGCTTCATTAATTTCCTCAGGCGAATTTACCACAAACCATGCACCGGTCATCCCTAAATGACTGACAAGCACATAAGGGACATCCTCTTTCATTAAATGAAAAAAGATGTATTTTGCACGTCGTTCAATTTTTGTAATCGTCATTTGGGACAAGGTTATTTCAAATGCATCAGGCTCAGCTTGCTTTACGATACATTGCTTTCCTTCCCCAAAGGAAATACGAATAATGTCAGATAGTTGAACCCGTTGAATTGTGCGCCCTTCAATCTTAGGTTTTAATGCCTGGACGACACCTTCAACCTCTGGTAACTCAGGCATTTTAACCCCTCCTTATTTTGCTTCGTACCAAGTCGCGCCGTAGTTGAAGTCCACTTTTAGCGGTACTGCAAGCTCGATCGCATTCTCCATAACCTCAGGTACTATTTTTTCAAGCAATGCAATCTCTTCCTTAGGTGCTTCAAAAATCAATTCATCATGCACTTGTAATAGAAGTTTTGCTTGCATATTTTCTTTTTTCAAGCGAGCATCCATATCAATCATTGCTTTTTTAATAATATCAGCTGCACTTCCTTGAATCGGTGTATTCATCGCAGTACGCTCAGCAAAGCTTCTTAGATTGAAATTTGAGCTCGTAATATCAGGTAAATATCGACGTCTATTTAAAATCGTTGTTACGTAGCCATTAAACTTCGCATCTTGGACGATATCATCCATATATTGTTTTACACCTGGGAAACTCGCAAAATACTTCTCAATAAATGTAGCAGCTTCCTTACGTGTAATATCTAAGTTTTGCGATAAGCCATAATCACTAATACCATAAACAATACCGAAGTTTACCGCTTTTGCAGCGCGTCGCATATTGCTATCGACCTCATCTGCTGAGACATGGAAAACATCCATTGCTGTACGCGTATGAACATCCATATCTTCTTGGAAAGCTTCCACTAAATTTTTATCCTTAGACATATGGGCTAATACTCTCAATTCAATTTGTGAATAGTCGGCAGAAAACAATATCCACTCTTCTTTCGATGGGATAAACGCTTGACGAATTTTTCGGCCTTCTTCTAAACGAATCGGGATGTTTTGTAAGTTTGGATCAGTTGAGCTTAAACGCCCTGTAGCTGTTAATGCTTGTTGGAATCGCGTATGCACCTTTCCATCCTCTTTATGGATTTCCTTGAGCAAGCCTTCAATATATGTTGACTGTAATTTTCCTAGCTGACGATACAAAAGAATATGCTCAATAATGGCATGCTCTGGTTTTAACTTTTCCAATACATCTGCTGCAGTGGAATAGCCTGTTTTTGTCTTTTTAATAACAGGAAGACCAAGTTTATCGAAGAGAATAACACCTAATTGCTTTGGCGAATTAATATTGAAGGCTTCTCCTGCCTCCGCATAGATCTCCTGCTCAATCACAACTAGCTTGTCATTTAGTTCCTGCCCCATCTTCTCCAAGGTAGCGCGATTGACCGTGATCCCCTCACTTTCCATTTCACCTAAAATAGAAGCAAGCGGAAGTTCTAAGTTCTTATAAAGTTCGAACTGTTCATTTTCCTTTAACAATGCCTCTAGCTTTGGCTGTAAAGACCACACAGCAAAAGCTTTACGGCCAGCATGCTCAGCAAGTGCATCTATTGCCGGTATAGCTCGTTTCGCCCCTTTACCATAAACGGCCTCATTTGCCTGCACATTACGATAGCCCAGTTCTTTCGCAAGTGTCGCTACATCATCTCCACTTAGCCCAGGGTTATTAATATAAGAAGCAAGCAATAAGTCAAATTCAACACCAGCTAAGCGAATTCCCGCACGTTTTAATGACGCCTGAGCTGCCTTTGAATCAGACATATACTTTATTTTAGTAGCATCTTCTAACCAAAGGCGAAGAATATCTGATTTTGCCGCAATCTCAAACGGCACGTATATTGTTTGCGTTCCATCAGTTAAGGCAATACCTAGTTGCTGACATGTATGATAATGCTCATCCTCTAGCTCCAAGTGTGCTGCCATTACATCCTTTAAATGCTCAGGCTTTACTTCTTGCACAATTTCATAGTCAAACGGTGCTTGTTCTTCCTCTTGGACAGTAAAATCACTTTTATCTAACAGTGATTTAAAGCCAAGCTCTCGCCACACGCTTATTAATTCTTCCTCATTTGGACCATTATAGGCTAGATCAGATAGCGTTATATCAATCGGCGCCTCTGTAAAAATGGTAGCTAGTTTTTTGCTCATTAATGCCTGTTCTTCATTGGCAACTAATTTTTCTTTCATTTTAGACGCCTTCACAGTATCCATTGCCGCATAAAGCGACTCCACTGAACCATGTTCTTTTAACAATTTAACAGCAGTTTTTTCGCCGACACCTGGTACACCAGGGATATTATCTGAAGCATCCCCCATTAAACCTTTCATATCAATAATTTGCTCAGGCGTTAAGCCGTATTTTTCTGCGATAAAGGCAGGTGTATTTTTTTCTATTTCTGTAATACCTTTTCTAGTAATGTATACTGTTGTTTGCTCAGTCGCGAGCTGCGTTAAGTCACGATCTCCAGTTACGATGATGACATCCATATCCTGTGATGAAGCTTCTTTAGCAAGCGTCCCTATAATATCGTCCGCTTCGTACAATTCAAGCTCATATCGCTTAATACCATACGCATCAATAAGCTTACGTATATAAGGGAACTGCTCAGATAATTCTGGTGGAGTCTTTTGTCGACCGCCCTTATATTCCGTAAATGTTTCATGACGGAAGGTTGTCTTACCCGCATCAAAGGCAACCAAGATTTTCGTTGGTTGCTCTTCCCCTAATATTCTTTGTAGCATTGTTGTAAAGCCGTACACTGCATTTGTATGAATTCCACTATCATTCGTTAATAATGGCAACGCAAAAAACGCACGATACGCTAAACTATTGCCGTCCAATAATAGTAATTTTTCCTTTGTCATGATTTTATCCTCCTGCGTTGTCGTCCTCTTAATTGTAAAACGAAAACGTATGTTTGAAAATGCCTCTTCCTTTTACTTTATCGAGAAAACGGATATTTTACCAATCATAACGATGAAAATCACTAAAATTTCTACAACTTAGGTTTGTCTACACAAAAAAAGTCAATCACTCATTGTAATTGACTTCTTGTATATTATTCACTGACTTCATTTGTTTTTTCTTTACGATAAAAAAGCTCTTCATATATTACTGTCAACATAAAGGCATTCATAAAAGCAAACACTAAAAATAATGGCATACCACCAAGCTGTGGTTGTGTAAGCTCTCTATAAAACACCATTACAGTACCGATTTGTGCTAAGAAGAAAATGAAGCCAATCCCAACTTGCCAAATAGGACGCTTAACCTTGCGTTTTTCGTACCAAAATATTTTTTTAAATATCTTTCGTACATCCTCAGCAATAACTAAACCTAATAAAAACAAAATGACAAAAAATACTGGTATATGATAAACACTTTTTGTTGTCCATGCAAAATCTGATAGACGGAAGAAAAGTGTAAATAACGATGCAATACTACAAGCTATCCCTAAATTTTGGAGCCATTTGCTAATTTTCAACTTCACAGCTATTACCTCCATTTTTTAATTCTGAACATTATCATTCTATCAGATTATCGTCATATAGGAAACACAAAATCGTAAATTTATATTATTTTTATAATAAACGAACTAAAAATCAAACATTTTTATAATATCTTTGATTAAAAATACCTAAAAACAGATCATAAAGGCTCCTTACCATAACGTACCTTCCAATACCAAACAAAACACCTTACTAAAATGTAAAAAGCCGTCTCAAAAAGTTTGAGACGACTTCATATACTAATCCCTGCAAGAATAATAGTATTATTTTATATAGCCAGATAATAGTTTTGCATATGGTGAAGTGGATGGCAAAATAATTACTGTATCTTCACCTACAGTTTTCTTATATGATTCTAATGTGCGGTACAATGAATAGAATTCAGGGTCCTGAGAGAACGATTTATTGTAAATCTTAGCTGCTTCTGCTTCACCTTCCGCTTGAATCAATGCTGCATCCTTTTTCGCTTTTGCTAGCATTTCTTGAACTTGCTTATCTGTTTGAGCTTCAATACGGCGTTTCTGAGCATCACCTTCAGATAGGTATTTTTGCGACATTGATTCACGATCCGAAATCATATTTGTAAACACGGATTGCTCATTTTCAGTAGGCAAGTCGATACGACGAATACGAACATCTATTACTTCTATTCCATACTTATCATTTGAGAGTAACTCATTGACACGTGCAGTTACCTGATCATTGATACTCCCACGTGAAGAATTTTCATCATTAATAACCTCCTTATATTCTATTCGACCAAGCTCCGAACGAATCACTGAATAAATAAACTCTTCCATACGCGATTCAACTTTTTCTATTGTTCCCGCATTTGAAATTAATTGCTTTGGATCAGTAATACGCCATACTGCATAATTATCAATAATAATCCGTTTTTTATCCTTTGTATTAATTTCTTCTTCAGAAACTTCATACGTCATTTGGTTTTTTGGTAGCTTCGTTACACTTTGAATAAATGGAACTTTTATTTTCAAGCCCGGCTCACTCTGAAATTTCACTACTTCTCCAAACTGTCTAACAACTGCGTATTCGGACTCTTTAACTATATAAACATTAGCAAATAATATAATGACAATAGCGAAAATGGCAGTTAACGTTACAGCAAAAGAAATATATTTTTTCGGATTCATCGGGCCTTTTTTCGACATTTTAATTACATTATCCCCTGTATCCCCATCTTTTGGAGCAGTATTTTTGGATTTACCCGATAGAAAATTTAGGAATTTGTTAAGATCCTTATTTTTTTGGTCCATTAGTTACCGCTCCCTTCTTTTTTCTCTTTTGATGTTTCCTGTGTCGCAGTTGTTTCCTGTTTCTCAGGCGTCTCCTGTGTCGTAGGTTGCAATGCTTGAAGAGGCAAGTATTTCATTGTGCTGCCATCATCATTCATAATATAAATTTGCGCTTTAGGTAATACGTTTTCAAGTGTTTCCAAAATCAAACGTTCGCGTGTAATTTGTTTATTGCCCTTATATTGCTCATACATTTTATTAAAGACAGCTACATCCCCTTGAGCCTGCTCAATACGGGCTGTTTTTTCACCTTCAGCCTTCGAGATAATAGCATCCTTTTCACCTTCAGCCTCATTAGTACGCTGATTTGCATATTTTTCTGCTTGATTTATTTTTGTATTTTTCATTTCACGTGCATCGGTAACCGCTGTAAAAGCCGCACGCACATCTGCATTTGGTAATTCAACATCCTGTAATTTTACACCCAGAATACTGATCCCAATATCATATTTTTCAATTAGGGATACTAGCAACTCTCGTGTCTTTGCTTCTATGTCTGCTTTTCCATCTGTTAAAGCAGCATCGATATTGGAACTTCCGATAATTGAACGAATCGCACTCGACGTAGCGCTATGTAAAATTTCTTCCGGATCTTGTGCGTTGAATAAAAACTTATTCGGTTCTGTAATCTTCCATTGAACTACAAGGTCTGTTAACACAATATGCTCATCACCTGTAATCATTTTCGTTTCAGCATCATAGTCTTCCAATTCACCATCTTTATTTTGCTTATAGCCAAACTTCAAACTGAAAGTTTCCTTCGATAATACCTCCACCGATTGTACAGGCCAAGGTAATTTAAAATGTAAGCCTGGTTCGGTTATTGTATCATCGGCACGACCGAACGTAATGACTACCGCTTGTTCTGATTCATCTACCGTGTACCACGATGTAAACACAGCAATAAGTGCAATAATACCAAAAATCCCAAGTCCCACCATCATTAGTGTTCTTTTTACACTCATGTCCAATCCTCCCTTATGCTTAGTACTATAGTTTACGGGATACTTTATAAAAGGTTTCAAAATATTTTAATAAACTAATATTATATTTTAGGCAGATTTACATACTTTTAGCTCATCATCATAACGTGTAGTTGATTTCCGTTCCGACCGGGGGCATCCACCCTCCACTCCAATCAACAGCATAAACATGGCATGCGTTGTGATGAGCCACACTACAAAAAATAGATTCTACGTCAAATGTTGAGGTAAAGCACAATACGAAGCTCTCCCAAACGTTCTAGCGACTGCCAATCCAATTTTTCGACAGGAGGTTGGGACAGTTACCTTCATCTTAAATTGTATGGTTACCCAACGAATATTATTGAACCAAAAAACAAAAAAATCCTGTTACCATTTACGGTAACAGGATATTGACAACTAAATGTTCAAATGCTGGGAAAAATGTTGTTGATAAAACAATGCTAATTAATGCAGCTACAATCATTGCAAGACTTGCAAAAGTACCTTCAAGCTCACCAAACTCAAACGCTTTAGAGGTACCTGTACCATGTGCTCCCATTCCTAACATTAGACCTCTAGAGGATGGTCTATGAAAACGGCATACTTTAATAACTACCGGTCCTAGTAGACTCCCTAAAATACCGGTTACCATGACGAAAACAGCAGTCAAGGTAGGTGAGCCGCCAATCATATTAGAAATATCCATCGCGATTGGTGTAGTAACTGAACGAGGAACTAAACTATGCACAAGCTCATCATTTAACCCAATTACTACGGCGATTACAAATGATGATGTAATGGCAACCACAGATCCAACTGCAATACTTAGAAAAATTTCAAAAGCATGTTTCTTTAATAGGTCAAAATTTTTATAAATAGGTACCGCGAATGCAACCGTTGCTGGACCTAGTAGATTTGTTAAAATATTGGCTCCTGCATTATAGGATTTATAAGATGTACCCGATACTAACAAAATAATAATTATAACTATCGGTGTGATCAGTACGGGTGTTAGCCATTCCTTCTTATACTTTTTATAAAACATTTTACTAATATAAAAAACTGCAATAGTACCTATTAAACTTACTACAGCTATTAAAAAGCTCATGCAGTATCACCTTTCTTTCGTTGCTCTAGCCATTGTGCTGTGAAACCTGTTGTAAACATAACAACAATAGCACTCACTACAATAACTAGCACAGCCTTCATACCCTGCACACCTAAAAGTGAATCATAATCGATCACTCCGATAGCAGATGGAATGAAAAATAGCAATAACTCACTAAGTAATAAACCTGCACCTAGCTCAATCCATTCAAGCTTAATAATATGAAACTGCAAAAGTAAAAACAATAAGACTAGTCCAATTATGCTCCCTGGAATCGGCAAGTGAAGTAGACGTGCAATACTATTCCCAACAAATAAAAGTACATAAAGATAGCCGATTTGCACGATACTATTGACGATTTTCATGGTCATCCTTCTTTCAATTTTTTATCCTGCTTTAACGGCCAGTAATAAGCATGCGTAAACTGACTGTTAAAGCCCGATTGGTTCAACTAACAAGTACACTGATTGTTAGTTGAATATTATGCTACTATACTTTACACCTATTTGCATCAGGTGTAAAACAGAAAAAGAATCTACTACCAAAAACTTTGGCAATAGATTCTTTCTTCTTTGGCGATAACTAAGCAGCACAATCAAAAAATCTTTATATATTTGGTTCATCAACATAACGTGTGGTTGATTTCCGTTCCGACTGAGCGCTTTCCTGGGGGCGTCCGATGAGCCGCTTCACTCGCTTTGCTCGCTCCAGGGTCTCATCTGTGACGCTGATCCCCGAGGAGTCGCCCAGTCTCCACTTCAATCAACTAATATACAGCGCATATATTTTAAAAACCATCATTCACAACTTTTGGTGATGAGCCATATATTTCAAGATTTCTAAGCGATTTATAGTCTTAACAATTATAATGGGGGTTTCTACTAACAAGTATAAATCCCCATTATGAATATAAAATTGTGCTATTGTAAAGAAATTGTTAATTTTTCGGAATCATAACAATCATTTTTGTCCCTACGCTAACTTCACTTTCTACTTGAATGCGACCATGATGCGCCTCTATTAAGTGCTTCACGATAGCAAGCCCTAAACCTGTACCCCCAGAATTCCGACTTCGTGCACGATCCACACGATAAAATCGTTCAAAGACACGGGCAATTTCATGTTTTTCAATCCCAATACCTTGATCCTCTATTTCAATAATGCCATACGTTTCATTTTCCTTTAATCGAATCGTAACGGTTGTATTTTCTGGAGAGTATGTAATGGCATTGGTAATTAAATTAGTGACAATTTGAATGATACGATTCACATCACCCATAACCTGAACATCACGCTCTATATCAACATGAAAGCTCATATTTTTCTCATCCAGACGAGGTCCCGTAAGCTCTGCTCCACGTATAAGTACATCTTGCAAGCCCATTGGCATAATATTAACGGTAAAACCGTGTTGTTCAATTTTCGATAATTCCAGTAGATCCTGAATAAGCATCTGCAGACGATTACTTTCTTTATTAATGATCTCTAAAAAAGATAACAGCATTTTTTCATCTTTATACGCACCATCCAATAAAGTTTCAGCAAAACCTTTAATAGATGTAATAGGCGTACGTAATTCATGAGATACATTTGCTACAAAATCCTTACGAATCTGCTCTAAACGAACAAGCTCCGTAATATCGTGCATAACAATAACAACACCAAGCCAGCGACCATGATCTCCAATAACAGGTGCTCCATATACTTCCTTATTATATAGCTCTTGTTGCACTTCCATTTTAATTTGTTGTCGATAAGGCATTTCTGTTAGAAACACATGGTCAATAAATTGCTCAAGTGATTTAGGTAAACCTATTGTACGAAAGACCTTTCCTTGAACGTCGTCAATTTGCATACCAAAACGCTCTAGAAATACCCTATTCACAATAGATATATTCCCTTCACGTCCAATCATCATGAGGGAACTTCCCATGTTTTCAATTAAAGTTTTAAGTCTCTCTTCTTCTACCTCACGAATCGTCGTAATATCCTGTAAGTTACGCGCTAAAATATTGATCGAGTGGCTTAATGGCATCATGCGTTCATGCTCATTTTCATGGGCACGAGCACGATAATTTCCCTTTGCCAATTCAAGTGCTGTATCTGTCACATTATCAATAGGCGCAACGAAATTTCGAATCATATAGCGACTTACAACAGCCATTAAAATAAGCGTTATTATGAAAAGAACCGCTAGAACTAAATAAAGTCGAGCACGAACATCCGAAAATAGTGAGTCTTTCGCTTCAATGTTTTGAGCAGTATATAGTGCTTCTTTATCTTCCTGAGATAGTTCCAGCTTTCGTTCATCTAATACTCGATTGATAGATTCTTGTATTTGTGAACTCGTCTGCTCATCATATTGTTCTATATAAACTGGAAAAAGCTGACCTACAACAATCATTAGGACAGCTAATATCGTTCCAAGTAATAGCATGAATGTCAAGAATAAGCGGTTGCTCATTGATTTCATGTTGTTTTCGGCTCCTCAAATTTATAGCCAAGACCGCGAATTGTTTTGATGAACATTGGCTTACGGCTATTTTCCTCAATTTTATCGCGAAGGTGGCTTATGTGAACATCCACAATTCGAGTATCGCCAGCAAAATCATACTTCCATACAGCACTTAATAGCTGATCACGCGTTAACACACGATTTTTATTTTCAAGTAAGTAAATGAGTAGCTCAAATTCCTTCGGAGTAAATTCAAGTGCTTCATCCTGTAAAAATACTTCAAAACGCTCAGGAAATACACGCAATTGTCCAAACTCAAACATTTTCTCTTGTGGGCCATCTTTATCTTCTGCCACAACATTTTGTGTAAAACGTCTCAATACAGCCTTTACCCGAGCTAACACTTCACGTGGACTAAAGGGCTTTGTCATATAATCATCTGCCCCTAGCTCTAGACCAAGTACTTTATCGAACTCGTCATCCTTTGCTGTTAACATAATAATAGGTGTATTCATACGTTGTTGACGAATTTGTTTACATACCTCCATACCATCCAGCCTTGGAAGCATCAAATCTAATAGAATTAAATCTGGTTGTATGTCAATTGCCTTATCAAGACCCTCTTGACCATCTGCAGCTGTTTCTACAATATACCCAGCTTGCTCCAAATTATATTTCAATAATGTCGCAATAGAAAATTCATCTTCTACAACTAAAATCGTTTTTGTCATGTGTAATGCCTCCGATAGTGATTTGAAACCCCCATTTCAAATCTCAAGAAGTCTATAACGCAATGGGTGGCGTCACCAGCAACGTACCTTCAATCACAAGCTGCTTTTGCTCATTATATGAGTGCACAGATACAGTAATTGTATTTTGTAATTTATTTACTTCTGTTACCTCTAAAAGCGTATCAAATAATTCATAATGATAGAGAGGTCCTAAATATTTTAAATGTTGCTCAATAATTCGTGAACCTGGTCCGGGAATATACTTTGAAACAGCTGACGTAATAATGCCATTTAACATGATCGTTGGAACGATTGGCTTCTGAAAAGATGTCATCGCAGCATAATCATGTTGGATATAAAGCGGATTACTATCATTCGTAAGACCTAAATAAAGCAGTAAATCCTTATCTTCTATCTTTTCGGTAATATGAATCTTCTCGCCAACTGTAATTTCTTCAATAGTGAGACCAAGCTTACTGTTTTTTTGAAGCAAAGATACGCCAACCCCTTTTCTATCATGCTACCTTCATAGTATCAATTTTATTCTAAAAGTACAACGAAAAGCAGAACAACCATTTTATCAATGTTCTTCTCCATAACGTATGGATGATTTCCGTTCCAACCGGGCGCTTTGTTGCTGACGCTTCGCTTTCGCACAGATAAAACATTTGTTGTTGCTGTCGCTTCGCTTTCGCACAGAGCAAAACTTCCTGGGGGTCTCCTCAATTCTTCAGTTATGGCACCACCCAAATTTTAAAAAACTACTTCGTATTGAGATGGTTACCTCTTTCTAGCTATTCACATTCTTTTCTTTAAATAAAATGAGCAAAACCCTGAAACACAAAGGCAGGCTATAAACGTCCAGAAGTTAAAAAATAAATGATTAGAAAAAGGATTTAAATAGGATATTTCGTATTCAAAATATGGATTGATTTCATTTCGAAATGAAACGATTCGGTAAATCGTCACTCCAAAAATCAGCACAAACATCCCTAAATAGCAGGCTTGAAATAGTTTCCTTTTCACTAAAAAACGTTCATGTAACTTTTCAAAAACAAACATCATTGCAAAGAAAAAATAAAGAATAATTAACATCGGAAACATAACAAACATTAAGCCTGGGTTTCCATTTCCTCCAATAAAATTGTCACCTGTGGGGTCGAATGAAGTAGTAGTCATATTAGTGAATGCAAAACCGACAACACTTACAACTCCCGAGATAAAAACACTTAGCCAAAAAAGAAAACGCATTATACTCCTCCTCAGCAAACTTGCTCCGTTAGTGAAAAAGCGAATGCTCTAATTGAACAATCGCACCAAATAGTTTAAGTATAATACTTCACAATTCCTTCCAGAGTTGGCTCCTGCTACTCAATCAAGAACCTCTCCCCCTTTTCGTCAAATGCATGCTTAAAATCAAATGCAAAAGGAGTTGGACCATGCTGAATATAATAGTTGTATCTCTTAAATGCCTCCTCCCATGAGACATCCTTCACCTTTTCTGTCCACCAAACTACATAAGAAAGGTGTTTCTCTGGATATGGCTCGATCCATTTGCTTCTATCTCGTAATGCTTGTATATGCTGTCCTGAATAGGTAAAGCGATATAAGGATTGAAGACTTCTCCATACCGTTAGCGTAAGTATAGGAGAACCCTTCCCCTTTACGGTTTCTTCTGGGAATGGGACTCCTTCAGGTGAAAATGTCTCTATAAGCCCTGATTTAGTTGCCTGACGATATACTTCATTTCCCACTCTATAAAAATCACGAGAGGCCGGGTGGTCATAGGGGTGGTTTAGCCTACCAACAGTATAGATTGACACTAATGCCATAAAAAGCCCTCCATCTATAGTCTTTTTATACATATATTTCGAGTTAAAATGTGAAAGTTCCTTCTTCAACTCTCCGTTCGTGGAAAAGCGATTGTTCTAATTGAACAATCGCACCTGTTAGCACAACTAGCCTGAGTAAAAATATCTTCAACAAAAGTTCCATATCATTGAAAAATAATATGATCACATCAATTTTCGGTATCATTTAACTGTGTATTCAGATAAAAATCTTCGTCATTAATATTAGCTCTGTGTGGCGTCTACGGTTATGTAAGTATTGCTATAAAGAAGCATATTAATATTTTTTATATTCCATAATTCCCCAAATTCATTAATAGGAACTTTTCGATTATAGCTATTGTTATCATCATTACAATTCACCAGTTGCATTAATGATTCTGAAAGGTAAAAATACTCCTTGTCATATCCAATGACAGGAACAAAATGCAAATCATTACGATCCTTATGTACTTTAATAAAAACAATTACGGGAGTTCCTTTACTAACTTCGTACTTTAATGTATTTATATTTCCTTTATAATAGCTTGTTTCAAATCCCTTTTTTCTTAACATTGTACGAATTCCCTTTGGATATACATTGCCTGACCTCGTTTTACTAGGGTAATTAGTATATAACTCTTCACCATCGGCCTCCATTCCAAAATGACGCAACACATATGCTGTTGAAAATCCTGCACATTCCCTTTTGTTTTGTATATCTATCCTATTATTTCGTTTAATTAGATAGTTAGCCGGATAATCTCTTTTTCGTAAAACAGGTATGGGTAATGTCATTAAATATGCATTAATAATGGTTGATATAATAATCCATAAAATAGCTGTTCTAACTATAAACATACTACTCCCCCCATTGCTTTGCGTGCATATCGAAACAATATTCTAAGTCCTTCATTCGCTAACCTGACCGTTAGTCAATAAAGAAAAAAGAGCTACCTATGTAACTCACTCTGTATTTATTTTTTCTGCCTTTTATATAAAAACACCTATTTTTCAAAAGTTTTTATAAATTAATTTCATCTATCACTTCTTTAGTGGCTTTATTAATTAATTTGATTGTTCCTTCTTCCAGAGCAGTGTCACTTTCAAAGTACCAAATATACAATCCTTTTAATTGATGTTTTTCTACGACTTCAGTAGGTAACATTTCTAAATTAAGTATTGTAGCCTTTTTATCATCAAGTTGAAGAAGTCGGTCATCGCCATCTTTAATTAATCCAAATATTAAATTTTCATCATATCTTTGATAACCATTTAAATTTTCATAATTTCTATTTTTATCCATAGAAATCCAAGTAAGGAATTCTACTTTCCATCCCCAAAGTCCTTCTCGTACATATGTAACTCCTAGATTATTCTGATCTTTTATGAAAAAGAAAAGTGAATTACTGTTTATTTTATAGGCTGGAATTAACACTAAATCTTTTTCAACTGCTAATATTGCCTCTTGAGGTTCTGAATAGGAAATAGATTTTTCGGAAATTAACCAGATAACAATAATAAAAATTGCTATCACTGCAAATGCGATACCTGTATTTTTTTTAAATGAGCCTTGCTTCACTTGAACACCTCACTTATTTACCATTATTTTACCACAAAATCTATTCCTCTCTTTAACTAACTTCACCGCAGAGTAGAAGAATCCGTTCCACAACTCTCAGTGATGAACCTTTATCAATATGCATACTATAGCTCTTGTTAAACATTGATTATAATAATCTTCATTATGAGTTAGACAGAATACGAAGTTCCTTAAAAAGTCCCGGGTATTGCCTATCTCTATTTTCTGGTATCCCGTATTTTGTAAGAACATCTTATTTTGACTCACTATTCGTCCTACTTTACGATGTCTCAATACTCGAAAAAAAATCGAGTAGGAATGAATCCTACTCGATTTCATAAACTTTTATTAAGCTAAAACTTTCATAACATCGCGGACTGCTTCTGCCGATTTATCTAAAGCTGCTTTTTCATTGTCTGTTAACTCAAGTTCAAAGATTTTTTCTACACCATTTGCACCTAATAATGTTGGAACACCTAGGTATAAATCATTGTAGCCATATTCGCCTTCTAAGTATGCAATAGATGGAAGTATACGTTTTTGATCTTTAATGATAGCTTCCGCCATTTCGATAAGCGCCGCTGAAGGAGCATAATATGCAGAACCGTTACCAAGAAGGTTAACGATTTCAGCGCCACCTTTACGAGTACGGTCAACAATCTCTTCAAGACGATCTGCTGGGATTAATGTTTCTAATGGAATACCACCAGCGAATGAGTAGCGAGTTAGTGGCACCATTGTATCACCATGCCCACCTAAAACAAAACCTGTGATGTCTTTTACTGAGATATTAAGTTCTTCAGCTACAAACGCACAGAAACGTGCCGTATCGAGTACGCCTGATTGACCTATTACACGATTTTTAGGGAAACCAGTTTCTTTGAATACTGTGTAAGTCATTGCATCAACTGGGTTTGTAAGAACAAGGATTGTTGCATTTGGTGAGTACTTGGCAATTTCCTTGGAAACAGCTTTCATCACATCTTGGTTAATTTGAACAAGATCATCACGGCTCATACCAGGCTTACGAGCAACACCAGCAGTGATGATTACTACATCAGAATCTGCAGTATCAGCATAATTAGAAGTACCTTTAACATAAGAATCATATCCTTGCACCGGCGCAGCTTCCCACATATCTAAAGCTTTACCTTTTGCTGGGTTTTCAGCTTGTGGGATATCCACTAACACTATATCACCAAGTTCTTTTTGAGCTGCTAAAAATGCTGCAGTAGCACCAGTATAACCGCTACCAATTACTGAGATTTTTTTACGTTTCAGAGACATTCGAATACGCTCCTTTAAAATTAGTTTTAAAAAAGGGAGGAGAATAAATTCTCCTCCCTCGATTAAACAAGTTCATCGTAAATATTTTATTATAGAAATTTACATTTCACCCTAATTATATCGGCAGAATATACTTCCGCTTTAACTATAATTTCTATTTTAGAATAGAAAATTATAGGTTTTTGATTAATTCAGTAGCGAATTCTGAACATTTTACTTCTGTAGCGCCGTCCATTAAACGAGCGAAGTCGTAAGTTACAACTTTAGAAGAGATTGTTTTCTCTACAGATTTAGTAATCATGTCAGCTGCTTCTTGCCATCCTAAGTGTTCAAGCATTAATACACCTGAAAGTAATACAGAAGATGGGTTTACTTTATCTTGACCAGCATATTTTGGAGCTGTACCGTGAGTAGCTTCGAAGATCGCGTGTCCAGTTACATAGTTAATGTTTGCGCCTGGAGCGATACCGATACCACCAACTTGAGCAGCTAATGCGTCAGAGATATAGTCACCGTTTAAGTTCATTGTAGCAACTACGTCGAACTCATTTGGACGAGTTAAGATTTGTTGTAAGAAGATATCAGCGATAGAATCTTTAACTAAGATTTTACCAGCTGCTAAAGCGTCAGCTTGTGCTTTGTTTGCTGCTTCTTCACCTTGTTCAGCTTTAATAGCATCATATTGGTTCCAAGTGAATGTTTGATCAGCAAATTCTTTTTCAGCTAATTCATAACCCCATTTTTTGAATCCACCTTCAGTGAATTTCATGATGTTACCTTTGTGTACTAAAGTAACAGATGGGCGTTTATGATTAATAGCATATTCGATAGCAGAACGTACTAAACGCTCAGTACCTTCTTTAGATACTGGTTTTACACCGATACCAGAAGTTTCTGGGAAACGGATTTGGTTAACACCAAATTCAGTTTGTAAGAAGTTGATGATTTTTTGTGCTTGTTCAGAGCCAGATTCGAATTCAATACCAGCGTAGATGTCTTCTGTGTTTTCGCGGAAGATAACCATATCAACGTCTTCTGGACGTTTAACTGGAGAAGGTACTCCATCAAAGTGACGTACTGGACGTAAGCATACATATAGGTCAAGTTGTTGACGTAATGCTACGTTTAGAGAGCGGATACCACCACCGATTGGAGTAGTAAGAGGACCTTTGATTGCGATTAGGAATTCGTTAATTTTGTCTAAAGTTTCTTGTGGTAACCATTCACCAGTTTGGTTGAATGCTTTTTCACCAGCTAAAACTTCTAACCATTCGATTTTCTTTTCACCATTGTAAGCTTTTTCTACAGCTGCGTCGATTACGCGTGATGCTGCAGCCCAAATATCTGGACCAATTCCGTCACCTTCGATGAAAGGAATCACTGGATTGTTTGGTACATTAAGTACGCCATTTTCAACTACAATTTTGTTTGACATTGATGTTGCCTCCTAAATTCATAATCATAGGACTGTGTTATAAGTAACACAGTCCCAAATATTCTAGCATATTTTCCGAATTAGCGCTCGCTGATTGGAACATATTTTTGCATGCCTGGTCCAACGTACTCTGCACGTGGACGGATTAGGCGGTTGTTAGCATATTGCTCTAGAATATGAGCTACCCAACCAGAAGTACGTGATACTGCGAAAATTGGTGTGAATAGGTCATGATCAATACCTAAAGAATCATACACTGACGCAGAGAAGAAGTCTACGTTTGCAGGTAATTTCTTTTGTTCTACGATCATGTCATGGATTTTAACTGACATTTCATAAAGCTCTGGTTTACCAGTTAACTCAGTTAATTTTTGTGACATTACACGTAAGTGTGGTGCACGTGGGTCGCCTTTGCGGTATACGCGGTGACCGAAGCCCATGATTTTTTCTTTGTTGTCTAATTTATTTTGAATATAAGATTCAACGTTTTCAAGTGAACCAATTTCAGATAACATTTTCATTACTTGCTCGTTTGCTCCACCATGAAGTGGCCCTTTTAATGCACCGATAGCTGCAGTTACACCAGAATAAACATCTGATAATGTAGCTACACATACACGTGCAGTGAATGTAGATGCATTTAATTCGTGGTCAGCATGTAATACTAACGCTTTGTCGAATGCTTCAACTTCGATTGCTGCTGGCTCTTCACCTTTAAGCATGTATAAGAAGTTTGCTGCATATCCTAATTCTGGTTTTGGCGCAACTGGCTCTAAACCTTTACGAACACGTGCAAATGCAGTAACTACTGTAGCAATTTTAGCTTGTAGACGGATAGCTTTACGGTAGTTAGCTTCTGGATCCATAACATCCGCTTCATCATCGAATACACCAAGTAAAGATACTGCAGTACGTAGTGCAGCCATTGGATGTACAGTTGATAATGGGTATGTTTTGAATTGGTCTACAATCGCTTGTGGAATAGTCATGTTGTCTGCTAATTGTTGTTTTAATTCAGCTAGCTCGTCCGCTTTTGGTAAACGAGTATGCCATAATAAATAAATTACCTCTTCAAATGACGCGTTCTCTGCTAAATCATCAATGTTGTAACCAACATATGTAAGTGTGTCATCGATAATTGAACTGATTTTAGATTCCGCTGCTACGATACCTTCTAAACCTTTAGTTGCTGACATAAATTATCGCTCCCTCATAGTTATATTTTTTGGTTGTAAATGCTTTTTGTAGGTCGCATTTACGTTTTTTGCTCATATGAACCATTAAGTAAATCGCTTACATTGCTATTATAATCATTTTTGACATCTTTGTGAATGAAAATCCTCCGAATAAAGAAAAAGACGCTTGAGCGATTATATAAACGCTTTAAAGAGATTGCTTTGCATTTTTTGACATTAATTTATCATTTGAAACGGGGTGAATTTGTAAAAATGAGGAATATTAAATATTTTTCATACGAAAGGACTACAAGTATTTTAATTTTTATTTTTTATTTGGTGATATTATGGTTCGTATTACCCGTATCACTTGCAATTTTCTTATCTTTTTCTACGTACCCTATCATAAAATTCCTTCACTCATATTGTAGGATTGCCTATTGGCTTGCAGCAATTATTGTGGAAGCACTCATACTAACTTGCATTTTTCTTCTCGCTATAATCTCTATAAACAGCATTATTCTTGTCTTCCCTGAAATTCGAGAAACACTACAAAACTTCCCACTTTTCAATGAATATGAATCAATGTTCATCCAAGTTTTAAAGGAAAAATCACTATCTATTTTCGATTCAATCTTAGTGTATATAGCTAATATCTTTCAATTATTTATGAAGCATGTAATTGAAGTATTTATATTCCTTATCGCTTACTACTTTGCCCTATTGGAAACTCGCAAATCCCGTTATTGGTTCTTTCAATATGTGCCAAAAAAATTCCGCAATGAATGGCAGTCTCATTTTTCGAAGATTATGCAACTGTTTCATTACTTTCTGTTCGTGGAGTTTCAGCTATTCACAATCACACTGCTCATTCTTTGTGTCGGGTTTATGATTCTTCAATTTGAACAAGCCATCATTAAAGCATTTATAGTAGCTTTTGCAGATGTACTTCCATTCTTCGGCATCGGAGTGTTTCTTGTACCAATGAGCTTTTATTTTTACTTAAAGGGTAATACGTATTTATGTGTGGCTATTTTAGTTTTGTATCTATTTGTTCAATTAATAAGGCAGCTAGCTGATTCCATGCTTTGGTCAAATACACTACAATTACGTACATTCCACACCTTTTTCATCAGTGCTGCCTCTATTTTATTATTTGGTTTTTACGGCATTTTACTTAGCCCTGTATTTTTATTTTTGGCGGTTAAACTGAAGGAAAATGCTATCTTTGAACGATGATGAATTGACCTTTTTTCATTTTTTTACGCATCCAATAATAAAAGATTGGTTGGAACATTTTACGAGTAAAAGGCATAAGCAGTAATAAACCAAGAAGATCCGTTAAAAAACCTGGTAATGCTAGAAGTACACCACCGCTAAAATTTAACACTGTATCAATTAAAGCCGGACCCGGAGCTTCTCCACGTGCTATCGTATTTTTTACCTTTTGTACAGAATTCATACCTTTATTTTTCACTACATAAATACCTAAAATACTAGTAGCAACTATAAGTAATAATGTATTTAAAACACCAATATTTTGACCAATCACTATTAATAACGCCAATTCGGCTAATGCGTAGACTATGAAACCAAGAAAAATTTTTCTCATATTTTTCTCCTTTCTATCTAAAAAAGCTATACCTTATATACGTTATTATAGCTCATTTAGTTCCATTAAAAAAACAATGAGCCTTCTAATACGAGACGCCTAGGCTATGAAAGGAAGGCAATGTTTGACTTAAAAATATTATTTAATCTAATAAAGATATCTTTTTTCATAAGAAAAGCTCTAGTACAACTATTCGCACTAGAGCTTTTCTTTATAGTGACTAAAAACCTGCATTCATCTCACCACTTAGGGTTGAGATAAATGTTGAAAGAAGTTAAAGAACACTTGCATGCCCTTTATATATAACTCCTGTTTCTGCATCCATCGTAATTTCTTGATCGTGGCGAATCAGTGTAGTTGCTTCTTTTACACCGACGATAACAGGGATACCAAGGCTTAGTCCGACAACCGCTGCATGACTTGTAAGACCGCCCTCCTCTGTAATAAGACCAATACAGTTTTCAAGCACTGGCATCATATCACGATCTGAGCCAACCGTTACTAAAATGCATCCGTCTGTATCATAAGCTAGTGCCTCAGCTGCATTTTTTGCAACAACTGTTTTACCTACAACTGAAGCTTTACCGATTCCTTGACCACGTGCTAATAAATCTCCGATAATGTGTACCTTCATTAAGTTAGTAGTACCTGCTTCACCTACCGGTACACCTGCTGTAATGACAACTGCATCACCGTGCGTTACAAAGCCATGCTTCAAGCTCTCGTCAACAGCTAGCTCTAAAATTTCATCTGTTGTCGTAACACGTTGACAAACAACTGGGTATACACCCCAAACTAGTGTTAATGCGTTTGCTGTATTGATAGAGCCTGTTACAGCGACAACCGGTACACCTGGGCGATATTTCGCAATCATTCTAGCTGTGTTACCACTTTCTGTTGGTGCTAATACTGCTTTTACACCTAAGTTAATCGAAGTGTAAGCTACTGCCTGAGAAATTGCCTCAGTCATATTTGCCTCTTTTTCACGACTACGTGTTGAGACAATCGCCTTATAGTCTAAAGAATTTTCCGTACGCTGTGCGATTTTATTCATTGTTTGCACGGACTCTACTGGATAAAGCCCAGCTGCCGTTTCACCAGACAGCATAATTGCATCTGTTCCATCGATAATTGCGTTTGCTACGTCACTTGCCTCTGCTCGTGTTGGACGTGGATTACGCTGCATCGAATCTAACATTTGTGTAGCTGTAATTACTGGTTTACCTACTTGGTTACATTTTAAAATTAATTTCTTTTGTACAAGTGGTACTTCTTCTGCTGGGATTTCTACACCAAGGTCACCACGTGCCACCATTAATCCATCTGAAACTAAGATGATTTCATCGATATTATCGACACCCTCTTGGTTCTCGATTTTCGGGATGATTTGAATGTGGTTACCGCCATTTTGTTCAAGTAATTCTCGAATCTCTAGTACATCCTTAGCTCGGCGAACGAATGAAGCTGCAATAAAGTCAACCCCTTGCTTAATACCGAAGAGAATGTCCTGTGCATCTTTTTCTGTAATTCCCGGAAGTTGTACAGAAACACCCGGCACGTTAACACCCTTTTTATTTTTTAAAACACCTGCATTTTCCACAATTGTATGGATAAGGCCTTTTTCCATATCTGTTGCCAATACACGTAATTGAATAAGTCCATCATCTAATAAAATAATTGAATTTTGCTCAACATCCTCGATTAAACGATCATATGTGACAGAGAAGCATGTCTCTGTTCCTTCAACTTCAGTCATTGAAATATCAATTACTTGTCCAGTAGCTAAATGTAATTCGCCGTTTTTCATATTATGTGTACGAATTTCAGGACCTTTTGTGTCGAGTAAAATACCAACTGGTTTACCTAATTTCTGCGCTACTTCGCGAATTAAGCTAATACGTCCTTCATGCTCTTCATGAGAACCATGCGAAAAATTTAAGCGGGCAACATTCATACCTGCTTCAATTAGTTTTTCTAAAGTTTCTGGTGACTCACTTGCCGGACCAATTGTACATACGATTTTTGTTTTTCTCATTTTCTGCCCACTCCGTTTTATACCAAATTATATAGATAGTTCTTTCATCAAAGTATACAAGCTTACATCTGACTCATGATTTTTTTCGAAAGCCTCAGGCATATCATAGTCAATCACTTGATGATTGCGGATACCTACCGCTCTTCCAGTTTTTCCTTCCATTAGTAATTCGACTGCATGAGCACCGAACTGACTTGCCAGAACACGATCACGTGCAGTAGGTGAACCGCCACGTTGGATATGTCCAAGAACAGAAACACGGATCTCTTTCCCTGTTTTGTCTTTTAACAGCTTTGCCAAATCACTACCTGACATAACACCTTCAGCGACAATAATAATACTATGCTTTTTCCCACGCGCGGCTCCTCGATCTAAGCGTGCCACAATGTCATCCAAATTATAATCTTCTTCTGGAATTAAAACTGTTTCAGCACCAGCTGCAAGACCTGCCCATAATGCAATATCTCCTGCATCTCGCCCCATTACCTCAACGATAAAGGAATTTTCATGGGAAGTTGCTGTATCGCGGATTTTATCAATCGATTCCACGACTGTATTTAGTGCTGTATCGAATCCTATAGTATATTCGGTTCCTGGTACATCATTATCGATTGTTCCTGGAACACCAACAACAGGAAAACCTTTTTTCACTAACTCCATAGCACCACGGTAAGAACCATCTCCGCCAATAACGACTAACCCTTCAATCCCAGCTTCACGCATATTGTCAATGCCTCGCTGTTGAACAGCGTCTTCTTTAAATTCAGGACATCTTGCTGAAAATAATTGCGTGCCACCACGTTGAATAATGCCACCTACTGAGCCTAAATCGAGATTTTCCATGTAACCTTTTGTTAAGCCTTCATACCCATGCTTAATTCCGACAACATCAATTCCATGAAACGCGGCCTTACGAACGACTGCACGAACAGCTGCATTCATCCCTGGCGCATCTCCACCACTTGTTAATACGGCAATTTTTTTCATTGTCGACCTCCTGCAGTACTATTATTATTCACATTAACACGAAAAAACAAACTATGTAAGTGTTCTGAGGCTACAAAAACATAACTTTTACAAAAAAATAAAAAGAATGCGCTTTCACACACTCTTTCCAGCAAAAAATATCCGAAATCTAACATTTTTTCAAGCGGACTTGCGCTTTTTTGCTGTTTTGTTCTTCCATCATGGTTTTACCCAAATTAGGATCATCATAACGCGGGGGTGACTTTCGTTTTGTCTGTGCTTTTGCGACAGCAACATGGTTTTCGTCTGTGCGAAAGCGAAGCGGCAGCAACAACAAAATGTTTTTCTGTGCGAAAGCGTAGCGTCAGCAACATGGTTTTCGTCTGTGCGAAAGCGTAGCGTCAGCAACAACATGTTTTTTCTGTGCGAAAGCGAAGCGTAAGTACCAACATGATGTTGGTCCCGAAGGCGTTATCACAGGACATGATGTTTTTTAGCCTTCGTTCTTATACATCACTCGCTCCAAAGTTTCAACAGTGACCGCTATCCCCAAGGACTTTCCCAGTCTTCGCTCCTAGGCAAAATCTTCTCTCTTTTTGTTACCGACCACTATTGATGAAATCCAAAAAATATATGAATTTACACTTCTGTATATTGCCCGATCTTTTTAAATTTCTCATAACGGTCTTCTATTAGTTGTTCGCCATTTAAAGAATTCAAAATTTTTAACGTGTCGCTTATACATTCTTTCATATAAAGTGCCTGCTTCTCTACATTACGATGTGCACCACCTGTAATCTCAGTGATAATTCCATCAATAACGCCAAGCTCTTTTAAGTCAGGTGCTGTTATACGCATTGCTTCTGCTGCTTGTTTCGCTAGGCTACCATCACGCCATAAAATCGACGCAGCCCCTTCTGGCGAAATAACCGAATACGTTGAGTTTTCTAACATAAAGACACGATTCGCTACACCTAGTGCAAGTGCACCACCGCTTCCGCCTTCCCCAATTACGATGCTAATAACTGGTACTGTTAGACCCGCCATTTCGACGAGATTTCTGGCGATTGCTTCACTTTGGCCGCGTTCCTCTGCAGCCTTACCTGGATAAGCACCTTTCGTATCAATAAAACAAATAATTGGGCGCTTAAATTTCTCAGCCTGCTTCATTAAGCGTAATGCCTTACGATATCCTTCAGGATGGGGCATTCCAAAATTACGACGAATGTTTTCTTTAGTTGATTTTCCACGTTGATGTCCAATAATTGTTACTGGCTGTCCTTCAAAGAGAGCAATTCCTCCAAGAATAGCCGCATCATCACCAAACGTACGATCTCCATGTAACTCTATAAAGTTTTCACACATAGCTTCTATATATTGTAATGTTGTTGGTCGTTCAGGATGTCTAGCAACCTGTACACGATCCCACGGCTTCATATTGGCATAAATAGATTCTTCTAGCTGTGTTAGACGTGTTTCAAGCTTTTCAATTTCGCCTGTCATATCTACTTCTGCTTCGGTAGCAATTTTTTTTAACTCATCAATTTTCCCACGCAATTGTACTACTGGTTCTTCAAAAGCCAAATTTTTAGACATGTTGCACGCCGCCTTTCGTATGCATTTTTACAAGTACTGTTACTTGGTTTCGTAAATCTTTGCGATGGAAGATTGCATCGAGCTGACCATGTGCTAGTAAAAATTCCGCCGTTTGGAAATCATTTGGTAGTTTTTCTCTAACTGTTTCTTCGATTACACGACGACCAGCAAAGCCAATTAAAGCTTGTGGTTCAGCAATATTAATATCCCCAACAGAGGCAAAGCTTGCCGAAACACCACCTGTTGTCGGATGCGTTAGTATTGAAATAAACAATAATCCTTCATTACTATGACGTTTTAACGCCACACTCGTTTTTGCCATTTGCATTAATGATAGTACACCTTCTTGCATGCGCGCTCCACCACTTGCAGTAAAGATAATAAACGGTACACGTAATTCAGTAGCTTTTTCAACAGCACGTGTGATTTTTTCTCCGACAACTGAGCCCATTGAACCCATACGGAAATGAGAATCCATAATGGCTACTACAATTTCTTCTCCATCAAGGGTTCCTAATCCTGTCAGTACAGCTTCATTTAATCCCGTTTTTTGTTGATCGGCTGAAATTTTTTCAACATAAGCAGGGAAATTAAGCGGATTGCTTGTTTGTAAATGATCGTCCATTGAAACAAATGAACCTTCATCTAAGAAATCTACTACGCGCTCCTGTGCAGTCATTTTGAAATGATGGTCGCATTTTGAACATACTTTATGATTTTTTTCTAATTCCTTCGTTAATTGAATATGACGGCATTCTGGACATTTTGTCATCAGTCCTTCTGGAAATCCCTTTTCTTGTCCGTCTTCTTTCTTTTTACTAAATAAGCTGCGTATTGCCATGTTCGACTCCCCCTTTGTTGTCTAAATACTCTGTACAGTCTTCATCCATTGCTCGTAGGCTTTAAATGCTTCTCTCTCATAGCCAAGCTGCATCGATTTCAACATAGTTTGAATTTGTAATTTTTCATCTTCAGTTGAGTTTCGATTTAAACGATCACCATCATATGCTGCTAATTGAAACCAGATTTTCAACGAAAGACGATTCCCTGACGTGATTAATATTTCTCGTAAAACACTCAGACAATTAATCGTACCTTCTATCTCTAGCTTTACAAAAAAACTGTCCCACACAGGTAGTGTTCGCAGAGTCTCTGTACAACTTATTACGCGAATTGCTTCCTTTTCATGAATATGTCGCGTTAATTCGACATCCTTTTTCGATTTTTCATCTTCTAATATAAACATCGACAGTATTTCTACGAGCTGATGTTTATGTGTTGAAGCTAGAAAAGTACCTCCACCATGTCTCGTTTCAATAAGACCTAACAATTCTAAGCTACGCAACGCCTCTCTCACTGAGGATCGCCCGACACCTAGACGCTCTGAAAGGACTCGTTCGGAAGGTAATTTTTCACCAGCCTGAATTTTTTCCATTTTAATAAGTTGACGTAATTGTTGGACGATTTCTAAAAACACTTTCTTTTGCTCGTTTTTTTTATCCATACGATCAACTCCTCTTATAAAAAGTGGTCTGACCACTTTTCGACGTTGACTCTAGCTTACAAAATAATTATTAAAAAGTAAAGAAAAAACTGCATAGTAAATCTATGCAGTTTCTAATATTTTCTTCAATTTCATATTTTTTTCGTCGCTTGGACATGTTTTACTTTAATCTGTGCCTTACCAAAACGTCTTTCCAACGTTCCTTCAAAATAGATTAATTCATCTTCCAGCAACAACTCTTGCACAAGCTGAAAAACCTGAGGGAATAAAGTAATTGATACTGTTCCAAATTCATCCTGAAGCTGAACAAAAGCCATTTGCTCACCCTTTTTAGTCCGAATTTTTTTCACTTCTTCTATGATGCCAATTATTTTAACATACGTTCCCTCACGTGCATGCTTTAACTCACGACATGTCATATTTACTTCATTCCAAAAAGCTCTTTCCTCAGTGACTGGATGTGCTGATATATAAAATCCAAGACTTTCCTTCTCACGCAGTAATTTTTCCTTTTGAGACATCGCTTCCACTTCCATATACTTTGGCTTACCAAAACTAAAAGCAGTAGCCGATGCAATATCAATATCCTCAGTTGGTCTTAGCAACTCAGCATGCATCTGGGCGGCCTCCAAAGTTGCTATCAGTACCGCACGATCTTTCCCTAAATAATCAAGAGCCCCAGCGAAAATTAAAGACTCCATTACTTTCGGTTTAAAATGCTGTGCACTTAAGGCAACTGCCAAATCAAATAAATTATCAAATGCTTCTGTATTCGTTTGGCGTAAAGCATTAACGGACTCTATAAATGTATAGGGTACACCCTTTATCCCAGATAAGCTATAGCGAACTCCATCTTTTTCAACCGTAAAAAATTTCGTACTATGTTTTAATGAAGGTGGGTAAAATGGAATCCCTTTCTCTTTTGCCTCACTCACAAGCTGCTGAATTTTTTCCACATTTCCTGTTGCATTTGATAATAGCGCCGCATAAAAACTTAGTGGGAAGTGTGCCTTTAAATAGGCCATTTGATAAGAAATAACACTGTATGCGACAGCATGGCTTTTAGGGAAACCATAGTCTGCAAAGCGTACAATTAATGCATACACTTCTTCAGCCACCTGAATATCAAAGCCTTGCTGCATTGCTCCACCTACAAATGAAGTACGTTGCTCCTCTAATACTTGACGATTTTTCTTACTTACCGCTCGGCGCAATAAATCCGCTTGTCCCATCGTAAAACCAGCCATCACCGAAGCAATTTGCATGATCTGCTCTTGATAAACTATGACACCAAATGTTTCTCGTAAAATGGGCTCTAAAGCTGGGTGTGGCATCATAACAGGTTCTTTCCCTGCTTTCCGTCTTGCATAGATAGGTATAAAATCCATTGGGCCAGGACGATACAACGCATTGACTGCTACTATATCTAAAAAATTGGTTGGATGTATATCCCGTAAAGCTTGCTTCATACCTTCAGATTCTAATTGAAAAATACCTAATGTATCTCCCTTTTGAAGAAGCTGAAATGTCTTTTCATCTTGCATCGGAATAAGCTCAAACTCTATCCACGGGCCACCTGCTTTATAAATTGACCATCGTACCTGCTCTAATATTGTCAGATTGCGCAAACCTAAAAAATCCATTTTGACAAGGCCACAAGCTTCTACATCTCCCATTGGCCATTGCGTACAATATATTCCGTCATGCCCCTCTTCAATCGGTATCGTATTGACTAGTGGAGATGGGGCCAGCACGATCCCGGCTGCATGAGTAGAAGAATTTCTTGGCAACCCTTCTAGTTTGAATGCCACCTCTAACCATCGACGATGTTTCTCATCCTCTGCTAGCCAGCCTTGCAAGCCTTGTGATTCGTCCACCGCTCTTTGCAATGTTATCCCAGGTTTATTCGGAATCATTTTCGAAATTTTTTCCAATGTTTCAGCTTCAAAACCAAAAACACGCGCAACATCTCTAGCAACTGCCTTAGCAGATAAAGTGCCAAACGTAATAATTTGCGCTACATTTGCCTTCCCATATTTTTGAGCAACATATTGAATGACTTTTTGTCTTTTACTGTCAACAAAATCGATATCTATATCTGGAAGTGTGACACGTTCAGGGTTTAAAAAGCGTTCAAATAATAAGCCGTAAACGAGCGGATCTACTTGTGTAATGGATAAACTATACGCTACAAGAGAACTCGCTGAAGAACCACGACCTGGGCCAGTTAAAATGCGGTTCTCTTTAGCAAAATGCATAAAATCTGCAACAATTAAAAAATAATCAGCAAAGCCCATCGAACAAATAATTTCAAGCTCGTATTGAAGTCGCTCTCGATAAACATGCGGGATTTCAGTTTGTTTGAAACGCTTCTCTAATCCTGCAAATACTTCTTTGACAAGCAAGCTTTCGGCTGTTTCACCTGTTGGTACAGGGAATTTAGGCATTTGTACGTGCATTTCAGGGATTTCCGCAGTACAGCTAGCTAGCATCGTTGCACTAGCTTCAAGCCATTCTGGATGATCAACAAACCAGCTTCGCCATTCTTCCTCAGTTGGAGCGAAATAACCTTGTAAATGGGCGGATAACATTGTACCTGCGGGCTTTTCACCTGTATCAATTGCTCTTGCCACCTCGAAGGCAAAATGATCTTCTGGACGTAAAAAATAACAGCATTGTGAAGCAACGATCGCTATATTCATAGTTTCACACCATGCTACATACGTTTCTTCTTTTTCCGCTATCATCCCTGCTGGCCTTGCAATCCCCATAAATAAATGCTTACCAAATACCCTGTTCAAATCACCTGCTACTTCAGTCCAATCTTCCATTTCCACTAAATCATCCGAAGAAAGTAATGCCACGCAGCCTGTTGCATATCCTTCTAGCCATTTCCAAGGAAGTGCATCATCCTCTCGAATTGAAACGGCACTACTAATCTTTAAAAGATTCTGATAGCCTTCTTGTGTTTGAGCATACAGTACAAGTGGAACCTTTCTTTCGTGCCACTGTACGTTTACCGAGAGCCCTAATACAGCATGAATATTAGCTTGTTGCAATGCTTTACTAAAAGGCAAAAGCCCGTACAATTTTGAATTGACGATTGCACAGGTCTGAGTATTTTGCTCTTGTAAAAAAGGGATCAATTGTTCAAGCCGAATCGTGCTTTTCAATAAATCCGCGCTCGTATGCATTTTCGTGTATACATGTGTCAAATGAATCCCTTCCTTTCTAAATATCGAAGAAAATATTAATTTCAAAGCTTTATTTTTATGACAGAAGCACGTTCTTATTCTCTTGAGTTGGATTATCACCATAACGTGTGGTTGATTTCCGTTCCGGCTGAATGGCGTCCTGCCAGCACGAGGTTGATCACGAAGGCGTTATCACAGGACGTGATGCTTTTAGCCTTCGTCCCCTCCCCGCTTCGCTCCAGGTTCTTCTCTGTGACGCTAACGTCCAGCCGTAACGAAGATCAACTTATATATGGCATACACCCAAATATTAACGTTTATCGATACGCTTTACAAATTTCCTGTAATCTCGTTATAACACGATCTGCTTCTTCCCATGAGTAAGCCGTTGCACCCGAAGCAAGCGGATGGCCACCGCCATTAAATTCCTTTGCCAAAGTGTTAATAACAGGACCTTTTGAGCGTAAACGTACACGAATCTGATCGGCCTCTTCAATAAGAATCACCCATGCACAAATGCCTTTCACACTTCCAAGACAGCCGACTAACAGTGACGCTTCTGACGGTACAGCATTAAATTCAGCTAGCAATTCCTTTGTCAGCTTAATATGTGCTGCCCCATGCTCATCTATTTTGAAATTTTGATAAATATAACCTTGTAAATTTAAAAGCTTTTGATCCATTTCATACATTCCATCGAAAATTTGATTTCGATCAAAATCATAAGTAATAAGCTCTCCTGCAACTTTAAAAGTTTTTACTGTCGTGCTAGGGTATTGGAATCGTCCTGTATCTCCTACAATACCAGCGAATAATAATCTAGCGGCTGCATCAGATAGAGTCCAGTTTGCTACTTCTTTCCCTTCCTCAAAAAGCTCATAAATCATTTCACTACAAGAGCTTGCAGTAGTGTCCACCCACAGTAAATCACCATATGCATCATCATTTGGATGGTGATCTATTTTAACGACCATTTTACCTTTTGTATAGCGTTGATCGTCTACACGTTCAGTATTTGCAGTATCTGTCACAATAACTAAAGCATTGTCGTATACATCATCCGAAATGCCATCTGGCTTCGCTAAAAATGATAAAGATTCATCATGCTCACCTACAGCAAAAACTTTCTTTTCAGGATAATTTGCTAAAATAAGCTCCTTTAATCCTTGTTGAGATCCATAAGCGTCTGGGTCTGGACGCACATGACGATGAATAACGATTGTTTCATATGAAGCAATTGTGTCGATGATTTGTCTTTTCAAAATAATTTCCTCCAATAGGATAGTAATAACCGTTAGCATTTTTCTTCAATAATCGTTACAATATAGTCTAGTTATGCTAGGAGGTTTACTATGCTCAATTTAATTTTTGTGTTTGCAATTATCATATCATTTGCCATTTATTTTTATTTTAAAACAAAACAGTTCCGTTCTTCATTACCAATCGCTAAAAATTGGTACAAAAGCAAAGCGAACGTATGCTTCGGTTTATTTATTCTTTTATTTGGTTTAAACCAAGCATATTTATTCCCGGGATTATATACATTTATTATTGTAGCAATTCTTGTCATTTTAGGCATCTTTGTTATTATCGAAAATATTAAAAAAGCTCGTCACTACGGTCAATTTGTTGAAGAAGAATTCCGTATTAACCGATGAATATTAAAGGGATGACCTAGCATTTGCCCTAGGCCATCCCTTTTTATGTCTTCCTAACGTTCCAGTAGTTGGAACATCATCATTGCCTTACCGACAAGCATTTGTTGATTAAACACTTCGAAGTCCATTTTCACAAACTTACGACTCATGTCTAATATTCTAGGTCTTACCGTAAGTGTACTTTCCATCTGTACAGGCTTAATGAAATAAATTGTCATGTTTTCGGCAACTGCATCCCCACGTTTACGGCGCTTTAACGCAAATGAGCCAACTTCTGCTAACAAAGTTGTAAATGCTCCGTAAGAAATTGCCCCGTATTGATTTGTCATTTGAGGTGTTACTTTAAACTCTACGATTAAATCTTCATCGCCAAGCACCTTCATCTCATTTTTCACTAAATCATCAATTGTTTCACCATGCTGTGGCTGTCTTTGTGCAAGCTGAAGCGCCTTTAGTACATCTTGTCGACTAATGACACCTTGCAAAACATTGTCATCATCGACAATCGGTAGCAGGTCAATCCCTTCCCAAATCATACGATGTCCTGCAGAAGCAACACTCATTTTCATCGATCCAGCAATCGGATTTTTTGTCATAACCTTCTCAATAAGCTCATTTTCTTCTCGACCAATAACGTCTTTTACGGTAATCATCCCAACAAGCTTATTGTTTGCTGTCACAACAGGAAATGCACCATGAGTTGTTCGTTCATTTAGCTTGTGGAAATGATGAATGGTTTCATCATTTCGAAGAACAGAAGTATCAGTCATCGGCACAAAAATATCTTCAATAAATAAAATATCTTTTTTGATTAATTGGTCATAAATTGCACGATTAATCATTGTTGCTACTGTAAAAGTGTCATAGCTAGTTGAAATGATTGGTAGGTCTAAGGAATCTGCAAGTAGCTTGTTTTCCTCAGTTGTATCAAAGCCCCCTGTAATTAAAACAGCTGCACCAGCTCGTAGTGCATTTTCATGCGCTTTAATACGGTTACCAACGATAAGCAAGCTTCCTGCATCTGTATAACGCATCATATCTTCTAACTGCATTGCACCAATAACAAATTTCGTTAATGTTTTATGTAGACCTGTTTTTCCACCTAAAACTTGGCCGTCTACGATATTAACAATTTCAGCGAAGGTTAATCGCTCTATATTCTCTTTCTTTTTCTTCTCAATACGAATCGTTCCAACACGTTCAATAGAGCTTACTAAACGACGATTTTCCGCTTCCTTAATAGCACGATAAGCCGTTCCTTCACTCACCTGCATTTCCTTCGCAATTTGACGTACTGAAATTTTATCGCCCACGGGTAGTGATTCGATGTATTGTAAAATTTTCTCATGTTTTGTAGACAAAATATCACCTATTTCTCAAGATCAATTCTGCTCTTAGTGTACCATATTTTTTATAAAAATATTTAATATAAAGTGTGAATTTGTTTTACTTTTCCCATCGTTTCAACTACACACGCGGTGTCAACTCATATAGAACAGCAGTGTCAATGTTTAGGAACAGTTTACTTTTTCACCTGCTTTTAAAATTTGAACCTCTGAATTTTGTACTAAATCTGCAAAAATTTGTGGATCCTGCTCGATTGGAGGGAATGTATTGTAATGAACTGGTACGACAATTTTCGGTTTCAAAAATGACACTGCACAAGCAGCATCCTCTGGACCCATTGTGAAATTGTCACCAATTGGTAAAAACGCAATATCAATAGGATGGCGTTCTCCAATTAATTTCATATCACTAAACAAAGCTGTGTCACCTGCATGATAGATTGTTAAACCTTCTATAAATAATAAAATTCCAGCAGGCATTCCCATATAAATGATTTCATTATTTTCAGTTACATAAGACGAACCGTGGAAGGCTTGAGTAAATTTCACTTTACCAAAATCAAATTCCTTAGCTCCACCTATATGCATTGGATGTGTTTTCACTCCTTGCCATGAAATCCAATTAGCTAGCTCATTCGGCGCAATGACGAGGGCATCTTTTTTCTTTGCAAGCTCCACTGTATCACCAACATGATCATTATGACCATGTGTAAGTAAAATAATGTCTGGTGCTTCATCAGCTACCTTTAAATCTGTTTGCCCATTCCCATTAATGAATGGATCAATTAAAATCGTTTTCCCATTTGATTGAATTTTGACAACGGAATGTCCATGATAACTAATTTCCATTTAAGCTTCCTCCTTGCAGTACATATTGTGCTACATCATTTTTATTCGCTATCCATGCGATTTTTCCCTTTTTTTGATATGCTGTACATAGAATAATAGCATCACCTGTTAGGAGACGATTATTCATTCGTACAAAAATGAAGCTTCGAATTCGAGTTATAATTTCCTTATAGGTCGAAGCCTCATCGTGTAGGCTATTATTGCAGCCGAGCACGTGAAAATTTTTCAATACAATAAGAGGAGGAAATGTTTATGTCAAAAGTTGAAGAAATTCAAAATTATTTACAACAAAATCAAATTGATGCTGCTTTCATCACAACTCCAGACAATGTTTTTTACGTTTCGGGCTTTAAAAGTAATCCACATGAGAGATTATTAGGCGTAATGATTTTTAAAGAGGCAGATCCTTTTTTAATTTGTCCACAAATGGAGATCCCAGATGCGAAGGCTGCTGGTTGGTCATATGAAGTCATTGGTCACCAAGATACTGAAAATTCAATGGAAGTTCTTGCACAAGCGATAAAAGCACGTAATGTTAATCCATCAACGTTTGCTATTGAAAAAGCTCATCTCATTGTAGAGCGTTTAGAAGCCCTACAACAATCGTTTCCTCAGGCAAATTTTGTCCGTCTCGACGAAAAAATCAATGCTATGCGAGTAATTAAGGATGAAAATGAATTAGATAAATTACGAAAAGCTGCTGAACTAGCTGACTATGCTATTGAAATCGGCTGTAAAGAAATCGCTGAAGGCAAAACAGAAATGGAAATCTTAACAGCGATAGAAAACGCTATTCAGGATAAGGGCTGCAAGATGTCCTTTGAGACAATGGTATTGAGTGGTCCAAAATCAGCCTCTCCACACGGTACTCCAGGTGCTCGCAAAATCGAAAAGGGCGATATGGTGTTATTCGACCTCGGCGTAATTTACGATGGATATTGCTCTGATATTACACGTACAGTTGCCTTTGGTGAACCTAGCGAGGCACAAAAGGAAATCTACAACGCAGTACTATCTGCTAACACAAATGCAATTGCAGCAGTAAAACCAGGTGTTCGTGCAATGGATTTAGATAAAATTGCTCGTGATACTATTTCCGAAGCAGGCTATGGCGAATATTTCACACATCGACTTGGTCATGGACTCGGCATTTCCGTACATGAATTCCCATCTGTTACAGGCGCAAATGAAATGACTATGGAAGAAGGCATGGTCTTCACAATTGAGCCAGGTATTTATAAATCTGATGTGACAGGTGTCCGTATTGAAGATGATGTTGTCGTAACAAAAGACGGAGTAGAAGTACTAACAAAATTCCCGAAAGATTTGATTGTACTTTAAGTTTATTTAAGGGAAAGGAAGCAACCAACATGGTGCTTCCTTTTTTAGTGTTAAGTATTGCTCTTCTGCAAAACGAGGGGTTGATTTCCGTTCCAGCTGGGCGCTTTCCTGGGGGCGTCCGATGAGCCGCTTCCCTTCGCTCCAGGGTCTCATCTGTGACGCTGATCCCCAAGGAGTCGCCCAGCTTCCACTCCAATCAACTATTTCACATAGTATGTATCTTCTTGCATGGCACTCTAATTTATGGTTATAAAAACTACAACAAAGATTTTTCGTGCGAAAGCGGAGTGTTAACGAAGCGGTAGCAACAAATGTTTTATCTGTGCGAAAGCGAAGCGGCAGCGACAAAGCGAGTAGCCTGGAAGGGAAATCAACCCTCGTTTTGCCGAAGAGCCAACTCCATTGTCACAATAATTTTTCAACAACATAAAAGGAAGCAACCAAACACGGTGCTTCCTTTTGTTGTTTAATTTATTGAATTAACTCATCAACATTTACAAATGGCAGACCTTGAGAATCTGCAACTGCCTTGTAAACGAGATGTCCATCTATAGTATTGACACCTTTTTTCAACGCAAGATTGTCAAGACATGCTTGTCTGTAACCCTTACTAGCAATTTGAAGTGCATAAGGAATTGTATTATTCGTTAAAGCAATTGTTGAAGTACGTGGTACAGCACCTGGCATATTCGCTACTGCATAATGCACAACTCCATGTTTTACATAAGTTGGGTCATCATGTGTCGTCACACGATCAGATGTCGCAAAAATACCGCCTTGGTCAATGGCAATATCAACAACTACTGAGCCTGGTTGCATTGACTGAATCATTTCCTCAGAAACAAGCTTTGGTGCTTTGGCGCCAGGAATTAAAACGGCTCCAACTACTAAATCTGAGTTTTTCACTGACTCTGCAATATTATAAGGATTGGACATCAATGTTTGAACATCACGACCAAACAGATCTTCTAACTGACGTAAACGCTCTGGGCTTAAATCAATAACCGTTACATCCGCACCCATTCCGACAGCTATTTTCGCCGCATTTGTTCCAGCTATACCGCCACCGATAACAGTTACTTTACCACGTTGCACACCTGACACGCCGCCCAGTAAAATACCTTTACCTTCATGATTTTTCTCTAAAAATTGTGCACCAATCTGTGTTGCCATTTTACCTGCAACCTCACTCATGGGTGTTAGAAGTGGCAAAGAACCATTTGCTAATTGTACGGTTTCATAAGCAATCCCTACAACTTTTTTATTTAACAGTGCCTGCGTTAATTCAAGCTCTGGCGCTAAATGTAAATACGTAAATAAGATTTGACCTTCATAGAAATATTCGTATTCTGATGCTACTGGTTCCTTTACTTTCATAATCATTTCTTGCGCCCATGCCTCTTTTGCCGTCTCAACGATATGAGCACCTGCAGCTAAGTAGTCTGCATCTGTAAAGCTTGAGCCCAAACCTGCTCCAGTTTCAATGTACACTTCATGTCCTGCATGTGTTAATGTTACAACCCCTGCTGGTGTCATGGCTACACGATTTTCATTGTTTTTAATCTCTTTTGGAATACCAATCTTCATCTTTCCTATCCCCTTCCATTACCTAAAAAATAAGCATCATTTTGTTACATACACTTCGATGTATTGATGCACCCCTTGCATTTCCATATTACCAAACAAATAAAAAAAATGCTTTAATTAAAGTGATTATAAACAAAATTTATATTATTCCTATAATACCAAATATTTAAATTCAGATGGTAATCTTTGCTCCGTAATGAAGCATAAAACATTTGCTGCCCCAAGCGGCTAGGAAAGCGCCCAGACGGAACGGAAATAAACCACACGTTATGATTATGAGTCAAATCGCTGTAAATGCCTTCACTTTTTCACATTTTTTCTTCCGGAAAGTATTTCCTTTAGAAAATCATTTGGTATAATCAAAATATACAAATCAGGGAGGTAATTCAAATGGCTAATCATTATAAAAGCATTGTAGTTGCAGTAGACGGTTCTAAGGAAGCTGAATACGCTTTCCGTAAATCGATTGATGTTGCAAAACGTAACGAAGGTGCTGTTTTAAATCTTGTAAATGTTATTGACACACGTTCATTCGCTGCAATCGAAGCTTATGACCGTTCAATTGCTGAACGTGCTCAAGCATTCTCTGAAGAACTATTAAATGGTTACAAAAAACAAGCTGAAGATGAAGGCTTAACAAACGTTAACCTTGTAATTGAATACGGCTCACCAAAAAATATCATTACAAAAGAGCTTTCTAAAATTGTAGATGCAGACTTAATCATCTGTGGTGCAACTGGTCTAAATGCAGTAGAACGCTTCCTAATCGGTTCAGTATCTGAAGCAATTGTACGCTCAGCTAAATGCGACGTACTTGTTATCCGTACACCTGAAAATTAATTTTGCATTACATAAAAAGGTATCCTATTTAGGATACCTTTTTTTACTTATTGGTTCATCACCAAAAGTCGTGGATGACATTTGTTAAAAAGTATGCCATATGGGTTGATTGGAGTGGAGACTGGGCGACTCCTTGGGGATCAGCGTCACAGATGAGACCCTGGAGCGAGCATAGCGAGTGAAGCGGCTCATCGGACGCCCCCAGGAAGCTCTGCTCTGTGCGAAAGCGAAGCGTCAGCTACAAAGCGCCTAGTCGGAACGGAAATCAACCACACGTTTTGGTGAAGAACCTACTTATTTACCTTCTTGCCACATTTTCACTTTTTCAAAGAACATAGCAAGAGCTTGTTTATTTTGCATATTTGGTACTTTTGCTAACAACACCTCTTTTGGTGCTTTGAAAGCTTCTCCTTGCTTTTGCAAAATGACAATGCTCTTTTCAAGAGCTTTATTGGCGAACATTGTATCTGGCAATTGAATAATTGCTTGAATCCAAGCATGCTTTTGAATGTATTTATGCAGTTGTTTCGACTGCTCAGAATCAAAGAGATGGGTTGGCGCAAGGAAAAATAAGTAGCCACCATCTTTCGTGTAGTTAATGGACTGCTCAATAAATAAGTGATGTGCATAACTCATCCCTTCTGAAGAGCATAATTCATAATCTAATGCGACATCTTCATTCGGGTAATATCCGACTGGTAAATCACAAACAATAGCATCAACAGGATTTACTAACAGATCTTGTAATGCATCTTGGCGATATAATGAAACAGGCTGCTCTGTCAAATCAGCAGTTGCAGCAGCTAAACGAATAAGTAACTCATCAACCTCTACACCAGTAGCTTCTATTTTTCCATCTAATAAATTCATAACTGTTAGTAGTAAATTTCCCGTACCTAGTGCTGGATCTAAAATAGAAATTTTTTCTGTTTCTAGTCGATTAGCAAATATTTGCTCCACAAAATAACCAACTAATAACCCTAGAGTATCCGGTGTCATTTGGTGATTTGGTTGAGAGCCTTTTCGCATCCCTTTTAAAACAGCAATTTGAATCGCTTTGCGCACATCTTCCTTTGTCGCACCATCTTGTGAAAAATTAACTTCCCCATCCAGCCATGCCTCTAAGCCATCTAGAATACCCTCTAGCAATGTAATATTATGCTCTTTTTCTATCTTTTCAGCATGTTCATTTAGCAAACCAAATAACTTCTCGATATTTTCCATACATAACTTCCTTTCACGCAGAAAAGAGCCGTGACAAAAACTTGTCACAGCCCCTTTGTCTAGTAATATCTTAGCCTAAAATCCATCAATTATGCTAGTGCTTTTACAGCTTCAATTGCCGCTTCATAGTTTGGATGGTTTGTTGCCTCAGAAACATATTCCACATATGCCACTTTGTCATTTGCATCCACAACAAATACTGCACGTGTTAGAAGACGTAATTCTTGGATGTAGACACCGTATGCTTCACCAAATGACAGGTCACGGTGATCTGAAACGGTTTGAACAGCATCAATGCCTGCTGCACCACACCAACGTTTTTGAGCAAATGGAAGGTCAACGGATACTGTATAGATAACTACATTATCACCTAAGCTTGCTGCTTCTTCATTAAAACGACGTGTTTGTGCATCACATACACCAGTATCTAATGAAGGGACTACACTAAATAAACGAATTTTCCCCTCTGAATCTTTTAATGTAACAGGTGAAAGGTCATTCGCTAATACAGTGAAATCTGGTGCTTGATCTCCAACCTTTACTTCATTACCTACAAGTGTTACTGGACCATTTTTAAATGTTACTTGTGCCATATAAACGCCTCCTAATCTTCATATGTACATAATATTACTAAATGAAGGGAATTAATTGCAACTGAGACAGCTTATCAAAAATTGTTTTGAAAAAATCTTTTCACACCTGTCCAGCCGTATTTGCTCAAAGTTGCACCATTTTCCAACTGAAAGTGCCTAGTTGGAACGGAAATCCCTCCACATTATGAACTACAAAAATAAAGAGCTGTCTCACTTTAACGAGACAGCCCTAGCTATTATTCTTCGTCTTTTTCCTCTAGCTTTTCAGGTTCAGTTTTCTTCTCTAGAGATACAGATTCAGGTATTTCCTCTTTGATTGGCACAGATGGTTGCACGATGTCTTTTTCAATATAAACTTTTTCATGAACAACTGCTGTATCTGCAAAAAAATCATGTAGACCTTGATTGTTTGGTAAAATGACTACAAGAATATACAGTGGCATAAAAACGTTGTTTATGATACGTCCTATCCAATCACGGAATAACACATCTGACCAAGTTAGCTTATCATGTTTTAATGAAATAACACGTAACCCAAATATCATTTTCCCTAATGTTTGCCCAAAAAATTTCGTCATTAATACAAAATAACTGTAATAAACAATAGCAGATATAATCGAAATCGGTGCATACCACACTGTTTCAGATAATGACCAATCCATTAAATAAAAAATTGGGTTAACGAGAATTCCGATTACTGCTGTAATCATCAATCCATCCAATAAAAATGCCCAAAAACGTACCCAAAAGCCTGCAGTTTTTAGCGCATAATTTTTATTCGCAATTGGCTTATCAATTGGGAGGGCATCTCCCATAGAGGGTGAACCTTGCATAACAATTTCATTGTTTGTCATTGTACTCCCTCCTTAGTATTCGCCATATAAGTACATCATTTTTGGTGCTTTATATTCCGTCATAATTTTCATCAGCATTTTTTCCTCTGCTGATGGACCGAACATGGATCCAATCTTCATACCAACATACGATTGCAAGCCACCCACATCATATGAATACTCAAATAATTCTGCGTCCTCTAAGCCAAAGTCTTCACGTAGTGCCGCAACTGCTGCTTCCTCATCACCAATTTCATCAATTAAGCCTGCTTCAAGAGCCTTCGTACCGCTAAGAATTCGACCATCGGCAACTTTTTTCACTTCAGCTTCAGACATACTACGTCCTTCTTCAACAATATCAACGAATTCCTCATACGTTTCATTAATCATATCTTGCATCATTGCACGCTCTTCCGGCGTCACTTCACGCATTGGACTAAGCATATCCTTATGTGCACCAGATTTAAATGTTTCATATTTAAAACCAACTTTTTCAGCTAGTTTTTGATAATTTATGGATTGCATAATGACACCAATCGAACCTGTAATTGTATCACGTTGTGCAAATATTTTATCTGCTGGTGCTGAAATATAATAACCACCTGAAGCAGCCATCGAATCCATAGAAACATAGATTGGAATTTGTCGCTCTTCTTTAATTTTCACGAGCTTTTTATATATTTCTGCTGATTCCTTTACACCACCACCTGGTGAATTAACACTTAGGACAATACCTTGTACAGACTTATCATTTAAAATAATATCTAATTGATTTAAGAAAAATTGATGATCATACGCAACTGGTTGCCATACTGTGCCTGAACCAATATCTTGAATCGTACCATCAACCTTTAAGTATGCAATACGTTTATCCATATTGCCGTCTTCTTTAACCGCTTCTGTTATCTCCAAATTGTTTCCAGCTACTAAGCTATCAAAATTGCTAAAGAAATCTGATTTAAAAATTGCAAATAGGGTGTTCATCCCCAATGAAAATACTAATAGGACACCTGCAATTATTAAAGCAACCCACCTTTTAACATTCATGTCTTTCCGCCTCCTCTTCACGTTATACGATTGACATTCTAATTTGTTTCACTTTTTTGCAACAATATGCAAATGTTTTAACCTATATTACATTACCTAATATCACGAAAAAAATCAAAGTTCATAGAAAAAGCGCGAACTTTGATTTTATCGACATTATTTCCTAGGAAATGATTAATGTCTGCTCTATTGATTTTTTTCTTGCTCACGTAATTCGACACGACGAATTTTGCCTGATGAAGTCTTTGGTAGCTCCGTTACAAATTCAATCGCGCGAGGATATTTATATGGCGCTGTTAAAGTCTTCACATGGTTTTGTAGTTTTTTTATCAGTGCTTCATTACCAATTTCTCCATCATGGAGCACGATATATGCCTTCACAATATTTCCACGAACCTCATCTGGACTCGCAACAACTGCAGTTTCTTTAACTGCTGAATGCTTCAATAATGCATCTTCTACTTCAAATGGTCCTATCGTATAGCCAGACGAAATAATGATATCATCTCCGCGTCCTTCAAACCAAAAATAACCATCTTCATCTTTATATGCACGATCTCCGGTAATATACCAATTGCCTCTAAATTGTAAATTTGTACGTTCTAGATCATTTAAATATTTTTTAAATAACGCGGGTGTTTCACGGTGTACAGCAATATCTCCAACTTCTCCAATTGCAACTGGATTTCCAAAATCATCGATAATTTCAACAGTATTTCCCGGAGTAGGTTTACCCATTGAGCCAATTCTAGCCTTCATTCCTACCATTGTACCAACAAGTAACGTATTTTCTGTTTGTCCATAACCATCTCGCACTTGTAAATTCAAGACCTCCGAAAATACTTTTATCACTTCACTATTTAAAGGCTCGCCTGCTGACACGGCTTGACGAATTGCACTTAAATTGAAATCTTGTAAATTTTCAAGTGCTGCCATAAATCGATATTCGGTTGGTGTACAGCACAGAATATTAATATGGAATTTTTCAAGCAGCGTGAGGTATGTTGTCGCATCAAAGTGACCTTTGTAGACAAATGCTGTTGCACCACTTCCTAATGTAGCGAGAAACGGACTCCAAATCCATTTTTGCCAGCCTGGAGCTGCTGTAGCCCAAACTATGTCACCTTCTTGAACACCTAACCAATTCGGTGCAGTTGTTCGTAAATGTGCATAACCCCAGCTATGTGTATGTACGGCTGCTTTTGGATTGCCTGTTGTACCACTCGTATAGGCTAAAAATGCAATGTCAGTACTTCTAGTAGGTGTAGAACTTATGTAGGTTGTTGGTTGGCTTTGCATTTTTTCAAGCAACGGCTGCCATGATTCATGTGCATGGCCAATGACAAATTTCTGTATGCCTTGTGAATTTTGAACAGCATCAAATTGTTCAACATAAGGCTCAAATGCAACAACGCCTTTTGCATTAGCATGATTGATTCGATATTCAATATCTTTAGTTCTCAACATCTCTGAGCTTGGTATAATCGTTAGCCCCGCCTTTAAGGCCGCAAGATAAACGATATACGCTTCAACTGATCTTGGTACCATGACTAAAATAACATCATCTTTTGTTAAACCATAAGATGTAAATACATGTGCTGCCTGATTCGCCTTTTCAAGTAAACTAGCATATGTAATGTATTGAATTTCCTCATTTTCGTTATAAACGATCAATGCATTTTTTGTAGAATCCTGTGCATATTTTTCGATTTCCTCTGAAATGTTATACCACTCTGGTGCGATTAAATCTTGTCGTTTCATGGCAAATGCCCCCTTTTGCTATGCTCATTATAAAACTCAATTTTTATCATTTTCAATGAAAGGCACTCAATTTTAAAAAGTCATGACAACTATCATGCTCTGCTATATGGCATCAGTCACGTCTTAGTTCAAAAAAACTCTCTATTGAACACTAAAGAAAAATATGGTACATTTTGGTCAACTAAAAGCAAGATTGCAGGGGGACTCATTTAGAGTTGAGAAGGTAAAACCTGACCCTTTGAACCTGTTAGTTAATACTGACGTAGGGAGCAATTCACATCTAATTCATTGATGAAAGGCTCTTTTTACGTGTTTTTTTCTGCACGAAAAAGGGCCTTTTTTGCATGCTTACGTCCATCCATTAGAGGAGGACTTAAATTGATTATTCAAAATATCCGTAAACAAAATCCACTGATTCATTGCATTACCAATTATGTTGTGGCAAATTTCCAAGCAAATGGCTTATTAGCAATAGGCGCTTCGCCAGTCATGGCTGATGACAGTCATGAAGTTGAAGAAATGGTCGCTATTGCTTCAGGCTTATTGTTAAATATCGGTACCCTTAATGAACAGATGAAAGAATCAATGCTACTTGCAGGAAAAAAGGCAAATGCTCAGGGCATTCCCGTTGTTTTAGATCCTGTTGCTGCAGGTGCAACTTCTTACCGTAAACAGACGGTACAGCAATTATTGGCGGAAATAAAATTTGCAGCAATTCGTTGTAATATCGGAGAGCTTGCAGCGATTGCCAATGTAGACTGGCAACAAAAAGGCGTAGATAGTGGTACTGGTTCAATTTCATTAGAAGTTGAGGCAAAACAAATAGCTCAACTCTACAATTGTATTGTTATTGTGACCGGTGAAAAGGATTTTATTACTGATGGCAAACAGCATCAATGGGTTACAGGTGGAAATTCTCAAATGACAGAAGTCACTGGAACTGGCTGCTTATTAAGTGCTATTTGTTGCGCCGCCTACACCGCAGGGAATGAACCATATTACCAATTGGTCGATACTTTATCGCTTTATAAAAAAGTGGCAGAACAAGCCGCTTCTGCGACTCATTACATTGGCGATTTTCAAATAACAATATTGAATGAACTACATCGTCTTTCCAAGGATGGTGAAGAATGATGCATATTGTAACGACAATTGCTGGTTCAGATAGTGGTGGCGGTGCGGGCATACAAGCTGATTTAAAAACATTTCAGGAATTAAAGGTGTTTGGAACGTCTGTTATTACAGCTTTAACTGCCCAGAACACACTTGGTGTATCGGATGTCTTACCAATTGAAGTTAGCTTTGTTGAAAAACAACTTAAAGCACTAATCGAGGATTTTTCAATTAGTGCTATTAAAACAGGAATGCTATTTTCTTCCGAAATAATTCAATCAATCGCACATATTTTAGCCGAAGTAAATATTCCACTAATTGTCGATCCAGTCATGATTGCAAAAGGTGGCGAAAGCTTATTACAGCAAGAAGCAATTGTTGCAATACGTAGGTATTTACTTCCTTTAGCAACAATCGTAACACCGAACATACCTGAAGCTGAAACACTTTCTGGAAGAAAAATTAAAACGTTGGCAGATATTCAGGACGTGGCTTACATCTTCTTACAAATGGGCGTTCAATGTGTCATTATTAAAGGCGGTCATTTAGCCGATAAATATTATGCTATTGACTATGTATTTTTGCAAGATGGTCAATCATTTTCCATGCAGTCCACTCGTATTGCAACAAAAAATACACATGGTACAGGCTGTACGTTCTCCGCTGCACTAACTGCTTTTCTTGGAAGTGGGCTTCCCATTAAAGAAGCGATTGTGGAAGCAAAAAAGTTTATTCAATTAGCCATAACTCATGATTTATCTCTCGGTCATGGTCATGGTCATGGTCCAACAAATCATTTTGCTTATCAAAACTTTAAGGATTCTTATGAGGTGATCATTCATGAAACGTGACGATTTACAGTTATATTTTATTATGGGTACTCTTAATGTTTTAAATCAGGAGCCACTAAACGTTTTAGAGAAGGCTCTACAATCCGGAATTACCATGTTTCAATTTCGTGAAAAAGGACCAAATGCTCTCACTGGACAAGCGTATGAAAGTTTTGCAAGAGACTGTCAAAAGCTCTGTCAACAATATAATGTTCCGTTTATCGTCAATGATGATGTAGAGCTTGCTGTAAAGCTTGGAGCTGATGGTGTTCATATTGGACAAAAGGATTTACCTGTGTCGCTGGTACGCGAAAAAGTTGGTAACATGATTTTAGGTGTTTCTGTTCATTCACAAGCTGAATTACAAACTGCCCTACAATATGGTGCTGACTATGTAGGAATTGGCCCTATTTTCGCAACCACCTCTAAAAGCGATGCTAACCCACCTAGTGGAACTAATTTTTTAGAGCAAGTTCGGATACGATATCCGGAGCTCCCTATCGTTGCAATTGGAGGCATAAATTGCTCGAATGCACATACGGTATTTAAAGCAGGCGCGGATGGAATAGCTGTTATTTCTGCGATTTGCGAAAGTGAGGATATTTCAAATACAATCTCTACATTTAAATCATTTGGGGGATAAAAAAATAAAAAATTAAACAAACTAAAACCAGTGCCTTTTACGGTCACTGGTTTTAAGTTTAATAATTGCTAATTAAGCAATTATTGATTGTTGTTTGGCATACCTTTTAATTGAGATTCTGCCATTTGTACAAGACGTTTAGTGATTTCACCGCCAACGGAACCGTTAGCACGAGCTGAAGCGTCAGCTCCTAATTGAACACCAAATTCTTGTGCAATTTCGTATTTCATTTGATCAAGCGCTTGTTGTACACCAGGTACTGCAAGCTGGTTTGAACTGCGGTTTGTGTTGTTCGCCATGTCTCTCACCTCCTTGTGAATATAGAATGTGCGATATTAGATTTTTAATACAAAAATTTTATAGGTAAATTGTACCTCGGAAGGAAGCCAATTAAAAAGCCGACTCAAATGGATTTTTGAGTCGGCTCGCAAGTTTCTTCTATAGAAGATCTGCAAATTTATCTGCTTCTTGCTCTTTTTTCGGGAAAGTATAGACCTCTCGATTTTTCACTGCTCGTTCGATTAGTTCATCAAAATCCGAGAAGCTTTCATAATGCTCAACCTTTTCAAGCTTTGGCTTTGTTTTTGGACTTGCAGGCGTGAAAATTGTACAGCAATCTTCAAATGGCTGAATAGACGTTTCATATGTGCCAATTTTCTCTGCAATATCGATAATTTCTAATTTATCTGATGAGATTAAAGGACGTAAAATCGGTGTGTTCGTTACGGCATTAATAGCTGTAAGGCTTTCAAGAGTTTGACTCGCTACTTGTCCAAGACTTTCACCTGTAACAATAGCTAATGCACCAATTTCTTCACGTACTTTGTCAGCAACTTTTAGCATCATACGGCGAGTTGTTGTCATTGATACATTTGAAGGTACTTTTTCTTTAATAAGAACTTGGATTTCAGTGAAAGGAATAACGTGTAAACGAATGCTTGCTCCAAACTTCGTTAATTCATTAGCAAGTACCTTTACTTTTTCCAATGAATTTTGGCTTGTATACGGTGGGCTAAAGAAGTGAATCGCTTCTAAGCGCACTCCTCGTTTCATCATTAAATAACCAGCAACAGGACTATCAATACCACCAGAAAGCATTAATAAAGATTTACCATTAGAGCCTACAGGCATTCCACCTGCACCCGGAATAACTTGTGCCATCATATATGTAGCATCATGTCGCACCTCTACACGAAGCTCGATATCAGGCTTTTTCACTTTTACCGATAAGTTTTGATATTGAGGTAAAACATAACCACCAATTTCGCGTTGAATGGCATGTGATTCTAGAGGAAATGTTTTATCTGTGCGTTTTACTTCTACTTTAAAAGTACGCTGTTCATTTTTAAATGTATCCATAATAGTTATCGCAAGTTTTTTCATGGCCTCTATATCTTTTTCACACGCTGCCACAGGACTGAATGATTGAATACCAAAAATTTGAGGTAATCCTTTTAATAGTGCATCCATTTGTGTTTCATCTTGTATAGCTATAAACATACGATCGCGCTCTGTACGAATGTGTAGATGTCCTAAATCAGCGAACGCGTGACGAATGTTTTCACGTAAGCGACGAATAAAATCCATTTTGTTGCGACCTTTTGTAGAAAGCTCGCCATATCGAATTAAAATTTCTTTCCAAATCATTATTTAAATTCTCCTTTAAGTTCCATCAATACTTTATCTAATACTTGTTTAAACTTTACTATATCTTCATCTGTTACATACGCGCCAAAGCTTATACGAATGACACCCTTTTTAAAATGCTCATCAAGATTTAGAGCTTCTACAACATGGCTTGTTTTTGTTTGCTTTGATGAACAAGCACTCGATGTCGAAACAATAACATTGCGTTTTTGCAATGCATTTATAATGACTTCACCTTTTAAATCGCGAATACTAAAAGATAAAATATGTGCCGCTCCTTGTGGCGTTGACAAAATATGCACGACATCCCCATATCCATGTAATTGCGTGCATATTTCTTCATACCATCGACGGTATTTTTTTGCTCGGTCATTCATCGTCTCTACAGCTACTCGGGCTGCTTTGGATAAGGCCACAGCTTGAGGGACAGCTACTGTTCCACTGCGTAAACCAAACTCCTGTCCTCCACCAAGTGCATACGGTTGCCATTTCATTTTTTTACGGAATGCTAATACACCTGAGCCTTTAAAGCCATGAATTTTATGACCAGAAATTGAAATACAGTCTGGTCCTTCATCATCGTTAAATGCTATCGGTAATTTCCCAAAGCTTTGTACAGCATCCACGTGAAAAGCTGCACGACTTGATTCATGAATAATTTTTGCTGCTTCAAAAATTGGTTGGATAGCACCCATTTCATTATTTACATGCATCATGCTTACTAAAATGGTATCCTTACGCACTTTTGCGCGAAGCTCTTCTAAAGAAATAACACCATTTTTATCTACCTGTAAATATTCTACATCAAAACCCTCTTGTTCAAGCTGCTTAACGGATTCTATCACAGATGGATGTTCAATTTCAGTTGTTAAAATATGGTTCCCTTTATGTGTATTACTACGTGCTAAACCTAAAATAGCTGCATTATTGGATTCAGTACCACCTGATGTAAATAGCACATTTTTTGCTTCTGTATGCAAAATATCTGCTACTTGCTCACGTGCACGCATTAATAATTCGTTCGATTCAACACCCATTGCATGAATGGAAGCAGGATTGGCATAATACTGCTCATTCACTACCATAAATGCTTGCATAACCTCTTTTAAAGGTTTTGTTGTTGCACTGTTGTCTAAATAGATTGTATTAACTTCCATTAATATTCACACACTTTCAAAACGTTGATTTAACGGTATTTATCATAACGCAATCTCATGCAATTGACCACTAACTTTAACAATTATACTAATTTAATCACTCAATTGTTTGCTTTTAATGTAAAAAAACACCCTTTTAGAGTGGCATCTAAGACATTAACTATGAAAGTTTCAATGTAAAAATTTAGGTTTTTGCATTGTAATAACATGGAGTTGATTTCCGTTCCGACTGGGGCGTCCGATGAGCCACTTTTGTTGTTGCTGCCGCTACGCTTTCGCACAGAAAACATCCGCTTCGCTACGGGGTCTCATCTGTAACACTGATCCTCAAGATTTTATCACCATATTGAAGGCGGATTTCACAATAATAAACCTTAGTCAACACGCTTATTTTTAACCTTTCTTCATTGTTATAAATTCAGTTGGTGTTGTAAATTCCATAACTTTTTCAAAGCCTAATTTTTCATATAGGTGAATGGCTCTTGTATTAAATGTAACTACTGTTAGACGAAGAGGACTATAATTTTCTTGTTGTAACTGATTTAAGATAAATGAAAAAAATTCTGTACCAAAACCTTTTCCTGTTAGCTCAGGCTTCATTCCTATACCTATATCAATGCACGCATCTAAATACGCGCCATAGTCATGTCCTTTAGGTACTTGTGCAGATGTTCCTGTACAGAAAAAACCGACTAGCTCTTCTTTATCATTGACAATTGAATAATATGGATTATCTAGTAATTCCTTTAAAGATTCATCGTTTAGTTCATTGTTATAAAAATCATATGGTTCATCGTATTTCCACTTCAAAATGTCAGTCGCATAAATTTCATTCATTTCCCGAATATAAAATTGCATTTTGGATCACCTTAGCCCTTTTCATATTAGAAAAAATCTCGCATCTTAATAAAAAAACTGTCTAAAAAGTAATAACTATACCTTTTTAGACAGCTGATGTATTCTTTATTATACTTAACTATTTTGTTTCTTCTGCTACAAGTTCTTGAATTCGCTTTAAAGCACCTGGCTCCATTTCTTCAACTGCCGTTCCAGCCTCTTCTAATGCCTTTGAATAACGGAATTGATTGAAAGATCCTTCTGCTTCTTTTAAACGACTATTCAATTTTGGATTTGTTGCACGATGACGATTACCATACTGAATGATACGTTCAATCAGCATTACATTTTCAATCAATTCATGTGACTTTGCCTTTACATCCTCCACACAAAGTGTTGCAGCATTTAAATTATTATGAACCGTTCCCATGTTCAGAGGTACCTCTTGCAGGCTTTGCATAACTACATAAATGTGCTCTGCTGCCTCATCTAGACGTGCATCCATCTCCTCAGGGATACCTGGGATATTAGCTTTATTCAATAATCGGTCTGTTTCTTGTAATATTTTCTTTAAATTTTCTACTTGCGCTCTAGCCTTGTTTTCATCAATTCGTAGCCTCTTCATCGTATTCGATAAATTTTCTTGCTCCTCATGAATACGTTCAAGCTCATCGTTAATTTCAATCAATTCTTCCTGCAAACTTGAGTAGGCAGATTTTTCTTCTCTAACACGCATCGCCAATAAATCATAGCGACGTTGTAAAGCCTCTAATTGCTTTAATGCCGCTTTTGGAATTTCTGCATCTTTTTCATTTAAATGATAGCTTTGCTGTACAAAGGTTGCTTCATCACTTACTAATCTTGTGGAACCAATAACATTAGTGATTGAGCTTAATAAACGATCACAATTTTGGTCAACATAATTTTTAGCAATAACCTCTTTTTCAAGCAGATCGTAATATTGATCAATCTCGTCATTTATTTCAGCAACACGTGGCTTAACAACGATTAAATTAAGCTCTGCTAATTCATTTTTTAATGTTGCAAATTCCTCTTCAAATTTATCCAGCGCCTTCGTTAGCTCTAAATGCTGTAAATAATAGGATTGCTCTTCCATTTCACGCTGACCACTGCGTAATTCCTGTACAGCGCCTGGTAGCTTTACTTGCAATTCCGTCAAAATTGTTGGTACATCATTAATGTATTCAAATGTCTGTTGAGATTCTTGATTTAAGCTAATAACAATTTCTCGCGCTTGCAAATAATTTCCTTCATTTGTGAGCACATCAAATTCTTCAAACTTTTGAACAAACCCCTCTAGCTTTTTCTCCAGCGCAGGTAATGCTACGCCGAACGAATGCTGGTGCGCTAACAACGTTTTACGTGCAGAGCGATAATATTCTTTTAATTGTTCAATTTCAATACGATTTTTTTCTTCGCTACCAATTAATTCATTTAGTTCTTCTAAGATTTTATCTTTATCTTGTTCACACTTTTGAATGTAATCTTCTATCTCTCGTTCAATTAATGTTGCTTTATTAAAACGAAGTCTATTTATTTGATCCTCAGCATCAAATAAAAGCGAGTCAACTTTTGTCATATGTACATCGATGACTTCATCCCAACTATTACGCCATCGTTCAAACATCTCTTCTGTTTCACCGTTCATGTTTAAAGATTTAACTTTCGAAATTTCTTCATTTATGGGATTGTTTTGTATTTGTGATTTTTCATTTTCAAGTTCAGCAATAATTATTGTATGTTTTCGTCGCATCATAAATCCTACTATCGCTAAAATTAATAGTAGGATAACCGGAATGATGATATACTCCATCGTAAGCCCCCTATTCTACAATCAATATCGCCTTGGCGTAATTGCGTCTGGATTTGAATTGTGCCCAGGCCTGCACGAGGGCCGACACGATGTCGGTCATTTCGGTAATGCCACAGAACGTGGTGTTTTTACCGATGCAGGTCAGTTAGCCGTTTTCGCAGGATGCGAAGGTTTTAAGCTAACATCCTTTCATTCATTTCTTTCAATATCCATGACATCCGCCGGAGGCTTTATCTTCATTCAGTAGGTGTTTGGATACCACTGAAAAGAAACCCCATCTGCATTCATCTCATCACCTTGAGATGTGGAAGTCTTCTGCTGAATGAAGATAAACGAATTGGCTAGTTGTATTCATTATATACTATGTTTTCGCCTTTTGTACTAAAATTTGAGTGTTTTTGTGTATTTATCCCTTTTCAATAGGACAATTACTTAAATTTTGAACAACTGGCGTAATAAAAAGTGTTATTATCCAAATGCTAAAGGAGTGGTAATTTTATGAAACGTGACGGCCATATTCATAGCCCATATTGTCCACACGGTACTTCAGATTCATTTAAACAATATATTGAAAAAGCAATCGCTCATAACTTTACACATATTACCTTCACAGAACATGCACCATTACCATTGAGTTTTGTAGACCCTACACCACAGCAAGATAGTGGTATGAATCCTGACTTTTTAATGCCTTATTTTGAAGATTTGCAGAGCCTTCAAAAGGCGTACGCACAAGACATTCGCATTGACATTGGTCTAGAGGTTGACTATATTCAAGGCTTTGAACATGAAACACGTCAATTTCTTGATACATATGGACATTTTTTAGATGACTCTATTTTATCCGTCCATTTTTTACAATGGCAAAATACCTTTGAATGCATAGATTTTTCTCCAGAAAGTTTTATGGCTTTTTCAAAAAAAGTGGGCTCTATTAAACAAGTATATGATTTATATTACGATACTGTCCTACAATCCATTAAGGCAAATTTAGGGCAATTCAAGCCTAAGCGCATTGGGCACCCTTCACTTATTCACAAATTTCAATTAGCACATACGATGAAAATCGATGATGCTGCGCGAATTCGAGAAGTTTTAGATTTAATGAAGGAAGAAGGCTATGCGCTTGATTTAAATAGCGCTGGATTAAGTAAAACATATTGTCAGGAACCTTATCCACCATTTGCCTTCATTGATTATAGTAAATTTATTGGGCTACCAATTGTTTTCGGTTCAGATGCTCACAGTGTTACTGATTTACATCAACATTATCAAGTCATTTATCCAAAATAACTAACTTTCAAACGAGGTGTTTTATGTTTACACAAATTAATTATGAAGGGTCAATTGCCGAGCAATATGATTCATTAGCAAAACAATTAGATGCACTGCTGACAGGAGAAACCGATCGTATTGCCAATTTCAGTAACGCTTCTGCATTACTGAATCAATTTCTGACAAACATTAACTGGGTTGGTTTTTATGTATTACAGGAAGAAGAACTCGTATTAGGACCATTCCAAGGCTTACCTGCTTGCGTTAGAATACCAATTGGACGCGGTGTTTGTGGAGTAGCTGTAGAAAAAGAAGAAACAATGGTGGTCAAAGATGTCCATGCCTTCCCAGGGCATATTGCCTGCGATGCCGCTTCCCAATCCGAAATCGTTATTCCCTTGATAAAAGAAGGAGAGGTACTTGGTGTTCTTGACATCGACAGTCCAATCGTCAATCGTTTTTCTAAGGAAGATCAAGAAGGTTTAGAACTATTCGTAAAGACCTTACTCCTTCATATATAAAGATTGTCTAAAAAAATTGCCCTGAAATGGTTTAATAATGGCCATTTCAGGGCAATTCACTTATATGTGAAACTTTAATTCGTGTGGGGGTTTTCTCCATCCCTAACTGATTATTACGGTCAGTTAATGCGGGATAAAGATGGCTATATTTTCATATATATTATGAATTTGTTTGGCAGGATCGATCGTGAATACAAAATCGATTTTTCCCGCTGTTTTTAGCTTCGTATAGCGCTGTATCTGCATGTAGGAAAACTGATTGAAACGCCGGACGGTACTGTTCATCCCATGTTATGAGACCTGCTGAAATTGTCACCTGAGGATCCGTTGCATTTGGAATTACCGCAACAATCGCTGTTGTCAATTCGATTGCTTCTTTCTCATCAATATTTGGGACATACACGGACATTTCCTCTCCACCCCAACGTGCACAAATGCCACGAGCTCCAATCGTTTCTTTTAACTGGATCGCAATTTGCATAAGAACCTTATCACCCATTTGATGACCATACGTATCATTAATGCGTTTGAAATTGTCGATATCAATGAGTAAAAACATTCCTGATTGATCATTTTCAAGCGATTTCTCTACATATTGGTCTAAATAACTTCTTGCATATAGTTTTGTCAAATGGTCTAAATCCACCATTTCTTGAAGTTGATTTCGTAATATAGAGTTTGCAATCGCTAAAGAAGAGTGATGGATTAATGATTGCATTAATTTAAAGCTATCAAACGAAAAGAAATACGGCTCCTTGTGTAACACAATACTAAAACCATTAATTTTTTCTTCCATTAAGATTGGGATTGCCATAATTGAACGATAATCAATTTGATTAGAGGTTAATCGACTAAAATCGGCAATAAACAGTGGATCATTGGTATGTTCAAAATGTTGCTCGACATGTTTTATATATGTTTGACCCTTCTCTGAATTGAATAAAGCCGTACTAGCATCTGTCACTTCAAAAGTGTCATTATGTTTAAAAGCGAAACAAACTTCCATTGGTTGAAAGGATTTCATTAACTGTTTTTGTAGAAAAAGTAACATTTCATGAATGTCAATCCTCATATTTAAACGATGCGATGTTTCATTGATGAGTTGTAAGTCACTTACGAGGCGATGCGATTGATGATACAATTTTGCATTTTCGAGTGCGTTTCCAGATGCTTGTGCCAGCATACGTATAAAATCCTTTTCAGTCGTTGAAAAAAGATATGTTGTAGGTGCACTTACTTGCAAAATGCCATAAATAGCTTGTCTACCTTTTATTGGAGCGTTCAATAATCGACAATTCAAATCGCTTGCGAGCTCCGTTGTCAGCTCTCCTGAGACAAAAGCCTCAATAGTTGCAGGTCTTTCAGATAAATAATCAAAAAGCTTAATATCGATAGTCGTATGGCGGTCTTGATCATTCGATAGTATAAGCTCCACATTAAACTCAGGAAAATTATCCTTAATATTTTTTAAGACATTATCTAAAATTAAATCAATATCCATGGTGGAATGAAACAAATCTGTCATATTATACAATTTTCTATATTGATCTTCATTCGCCTTTACTTCTAAATTTTCTCTGATCATCTGAAGAATCTTCGTAAGTGTTTCCACAAACTCTTCCCCATAATCCGAAGTCATAAAATCTGTCCAAGCATCTGTCGCTTCTATAAGTAGCACACCAATTGGGGTTTTGCCTTCTGCTTGAAAAAGGACCAAATCAGTCATCATCGTATAAGCTTCTTTTTCTTTAAATATATAAGGAATTTTCACCACATTTTGTTGATAAAAACTTGCTTCAATCATTAGCCATGACACAGCATTTAGTTTTGTTTCGATTGTTAAAGCAGCCATCTCTTCAACAGGTATTAAAGAATTACTTTCAAAACTGAGAAAAGCCGCATTTACAATTCCCAAGTGCTTCTTTAGACACTGTTTCAATGAATAAAAATACTCATTAAAACCGGCTTGTTCTTTAGAACTCACCCAAAAGCTCAAAACATCTGATTGTATATATTTTAGCGTTTGTAAATGGTCTGTCATGAAATCACCTTTTCTATATAACGTCCAAATCAATTACTATTAACTTATAGTATATTATACATATTTTGTGTCATTTTGACTATGTTATTCTCGTTCACTTTTATATTTTCCATTTCTCACTGTATCATTAACTATTTTGAAGTAGTGTGAACTGTATATAGAGGAATTTCTTACTATAAGTCTTTTTCAAAAATAGTCAGTGTAATAATTGACGTCTATGTAATAAGCAGTTACAATGAAGTTTGTGTAAAATAAACGCAGCAGTGGTATGAGCTTATTACTGTATTTTATTCCTCTATTTCATTTAGTGTAACTAACAGAGTAGATGGTGTATTGTGTAACCTAACGGCTGCATAGGCGAAAATACATGAAAATAAAATGCGTATAGGAATGGGTACTACTGGTTTTTGTTTTACAACAAAAAAACCAAATTTAAAGGAGGAGACAACAATATGTCTCGTTATACAGGTCCATCTTGGAAATTATCACGTCGTCTTGGTATCTCACTAAGCGGTACAGGTAAAGAAATCGAAAAACGCCCTTACGCACCAGGTCAACACGGTCCAAACCAACGTAAAAAATTATCAGAATACGGTTTACAACTTCAAGAAAAACAAAAACTTCGTCACATGTACGGCATGAACGAACGTCAATTCCGTACTCTATTTGACCGCGCTGGTAAAATGAAAGGTGTACACGGTGAAAACTTCATGATCCTTCTTGAAACTCGCCTTGACAACCTAGTTTACCGTTTAGGTTTAGCTCGTACTCGTCGTGGATCTCGTCAATTAGTAAACCACGGCCACATCTTAGTAGATGGCAAACGCGTTGATATCCCATCATACAGCGTAAAACCAGGTCAAACGATTTCTCTTCGTGAAAAATCTCAAAACCTTGCTGTAGTAACAGAAGCAATCGAAGTAAACAACTTCGTACCTGACTACTTAACATTTGACGCTGACAAAAAAGAAGGTACATTCACTCGCCTTCCAGAGCGTTCTGAATTATCAGCTGAAATCAACGAAGCATTCATCGTAGAGTACTACTCTCGTTAATAAAACTTCGTTGCATTTAGCAACACAAAAAGCCTTAGAAACCTTGTTAACTCAAGGATTCCGAGGCTTTTTTCTTTTGTGAAACTTTGCAATTAAATATATTTAAACTCTTTATGTTAGGTTGGTATAGGGTTAAATTAGGGTAAATAAAATAGCCTGGCGGTGTGTTTATAGTGATGAGTGAATATCCTACTTTAATCCATAATTAAACCATATATTTTTTCTAAACTACTGGCAATCACCGCTATTATTTAAGTGTGCCATACAAACTTTCTCAAAATATTGCTGATACCTGTTGAAATAAACTTTCTTTAATCAGATTGATTTTTACGATGAACCTCAGTAAGATCTTTTATATAAATTAATGAATAGTCATCTCTAATATCCACTTCAAAAAAGTAATGTTTTTTAGTTACAATATCTTTAACTTCTATTGCAAACAACCTCATTCCTCTTCGGTAATTGTTTTCTTCAGATTTTAAATCTTCTCTACCAATGCCATAGTTAGTTTCAATATAGTTTTCCACATAGTTGTATACGATAGCGTTTCGAGATTTAGAATTAAAATAATTGTAACTAACAAAAATGACTATTATACAAAATAATAGATTAAAGATAATTATTTTTTTCATTTTCCTCTCCTTCCGCCATATCAAGTATCAAGACTATATTTATTAATAATTACAATTTTTTAAACTATAAAAATTCGATTTTAGTGTCTTTACCTACCAATTTAACAATAAAGAAATTTTATAATAATACAATTAATTATTAATTGAAAAACTTACCATTGATATAATTCCAGAGTGAACGTTATAGTTTATATCAGTTACAGTACTATTAGTACCTAACGATTGAACTCTTAACATTGTACCTGTGGAAGCGTAGATATATCCAAGTCCAGGTGTCCAGTGATAATCATATTCATAACTTGCATTAGGTTCCCATTTAGAAAACCATTTATCAAACTTTACTGCAACTGGTCTATTATCATCCTTTTATATCAAGGTTCTCTAGGGTTTTTGCTTTTTATCGACAATTGTATATACATGAATAAGAGGGCTTTATATAATTTCTAATCTATCACTTATCTCTAACTGGCTTTAATAAATCTACCGGAAGCCAAATATATTGTCTGTCATCTCCTTCTAAGCCATTGTGCACAAGCAGATAACCATTAATTTCATCACCCCATGAATAAACAACACTTCCCTTTTTAATAATTTTTTCAGTTTTTGATTCTTTTAATGGATAGGTTTTCCCTTCGGCATCTTTAGTTATCTCATAACGCACATTGCTTTCTCTCGATATTGTCTCAGAGATCTTAAGGTCTGTACCAAGATAATAAATACACGGATCGTAAGTACCATCATTATCGCCAGAGCAATAATTAAGTTGTTGTCCATTATTTGTATTCCAGTAAGAAATACTCCAGTAATCTTGTTCTCTGAAGTAATGTCCGTAATTATTAGCAATACCATCACGATTAATATAAATATAAGTTGGGTTATTATAGAAAGATGAACGAATTTCTATTGGTACTTCTTTGAAAACTACCAAATCCGTTGCTTGTACCCGATATTGCCCCATTTGATAGAATGTTTTACCATCATATTTCTCAATATCATACGTTCTAAAAAAGTTATTTCGCTTAACCACTAACGAATCAAATGTACCATCTGGATTTCTCTTGTACACCTTGATATCTTTTTTAAAGGTCATTTTTCCTGTTTGCCCTTTTACAACTTCTGCTCCATCATACATCACTTTTGCTTCTGATTTTGTTGGATTTACTACTGCAAATACAAATGCTGCTAGTAACATAACAAATAATTTTTTCATTATTCTTCCCCTCGCTTTATTTTAGAAAACTTAATTATAGGACACTCGACCGCCTTACTATAGGCTCCTACAAATACGACTCTTAATGTACTAGAGACTGTCAGTTCTTTAGATTTCTATCTTTGTAGAAATTATCGACCTCTACAATTCATAGTTCTACTCGCAAAGCCCATTTGATACATCCGCCAGACTTAATGGCATATAAAACTTTCATAAGTTTCCGAACTCCCAACCCAATGATGAAAAGTTTTTTCACAGAAAAAAGCATCTCAATTGAGATACTCAGTGAATAAAAATATGGCTAATAATATAAACGGAAAAATTAATATACTTTCTTTTTTCGCTGTATCGATTCTTTTGTATCTTTTTATTTCATTTTTGAATCTAGTTTCGTTTTCAGAATTACACATCATAAAGTCAATAGGTAAATGATTTTCTTTATCGATAATTAATTTTTCGTATTCTCGATGAAGTTCTTTTAATACATTCTGAGTAATTTTGTGTTTATCAGCCTCTAGTCTTTGCATTTTATTCAGTAATTCATTTAATTGCTGGTAGTTATTTTCGAAATTACTTGCTCTCTCTTTATAATTTTTTATCCCTAAAAACATTGTGTAGAATGTTAATGATAATGAAGCGATTAATAACACTTTTGTTATATCACCCGAACTATCAATAAACCATATTGACAACACTAAAATAACTATGGAGTAAAAATATGATGTCTTTTCGTAAAATTCATGCTTCTCTCGTAATCTAGTAGATGCTTTTATTCTAGCTCTTCTTGTTATATCCAACCTTCTTAACAACTCATAAAAGACATCAATGTCTTTCACTTCTTTATTTTGTTCAGTTGCATGGATAACATTACCATCGATTTGATTATTATTTTCCATATTAGCGACCCCTTTCATACTTATCATATTTCAATTGGAATCATATATCACTAATGTAAATATAAAGAATGATAAAAACCACGCTCAAAAAAAAAAAAAAACGCTACCTTTTACTTTATTAATTTAATATTTAGTCCGTTAAATCCCAGTCATATAGCCCAAGACATATTTGCAAAGTTCTGTCTCTACGTCAACACTACGCTTTCGCACATAAAACATCTGTTGACCCAAGCTGGCTCATCGGACGCGCCCAGTCAGAACGGAAATCAACCACATGTTTTGGTGAAGAGCTAAAATTAATTAAATATTCCGATAATTAACAGCGGTTTTTTGTACTTTAAAATAGTAATTACGCAATTTTAAAACAACATAACCACTACTTTTATAATAAAAACAAAATATCAGTTATTTACTATTCAATCCTTCTTAAAAATAGAACCGACTTCCAAAAAATATATTTTACTTTCATAAGAAAACAATTTTAAAACGCTTTCAAATAAATATCCCTAGACAATTCAATCTTCCAACAACTCAGAAAATCAGTTAACTTTTTTGTGAAATAATAACATGAATAAAATTAACAATTTTAATAAAAATACGAGTTGAACTTTTACAAGGAATAGAATAACATGAATTTCGAAAGGTGGTTCGCCATCATTCAAGCAATAACAATTTTGTTAAAGGGGTTGGAAATATGTCAGACGTTCTAAAGCAATTTGTCATGCCGAAAAAAAACTTATTTGGACCTGGAGCAATTCAAGAAGTTGGTAAACATTTAAATGATTTAGAAGTGAAAAAGACATTAATCGTAACAGATGAGGGCTTACACAAATTAGGTCTCTCTGAACAAATTGCTAACATCATTACAGCTGCTGGAATTGAAGTAGCAATTTTCCCGAAAGCGGAACCGAATCCAACAGATCAAAACATTGAAGATGGAGTTACAGTGTATCATGCTGAAAACTGTGATTCTATCGTATCTCTTGGAGGAGGTAGCGCACACGATGCAGCAAAAGGTATCGGACTTATTGCTTCGAATGGTGGACGCATTCATGATTATGAAGGCGTTGATAAATCACAAAACCCATTGGTGCCATTAATCGCTATCAACACAACTGCTGGTACGGCAAGTGAAATGACTCGCTTCACAATTATCACGGATACAGCGCGTAAAGTGAAGATGGCCATCGTTGATAAACACGTTACTCCACTATTATCGATTAATGACCCAGAGTTAATGATTGGCTTACCTCCTGCTCTAACTGCGGCAACTGGTTTAGATGCATTAACACATGCAATCGAATCATTTGTGTCAACAAACGCAACACCGATTACTGATGCATGTGCAGAAAAGGTACTTCAGCAAGTTCCTGAATATTTACCACGTGCCTATGCTAACGGCGCAGATTTAGAAGCACGTGAGCAAATGGTATACGCTCAATTTTTAGCAGGCATGGCGTTTAATAATGCATCACTTGGTTACGTACATGCTATTGCTCATCAATTAGGTGGATTCTATAATCTACCACATGGCGTATGTAATGCTATTTTATTGCCACATGTTTGCCGCTTCAACTTAACTGCACGCACAGAGCGTTTTGCTAAAATTGCTGAATTACTAGGCGAAAACGTTGAAGGATTAAGTAAACGTGATGCTGCTGAAAAAGCAATTACAGCAATTGAAAATCTGTCTAACGACCTAAACATTCCAAGTGGCTTCCGCGAATTAGGTGCGAAGGATGAGGATATTGAAATCTTAGCGAAAAATGCAATGTTAGATGTATGTGCTGCAACAAACCCACGTAAAGCAACTTTAGAGGACATTAAACAAATTATTACGAATGCGATGGGCCCTGTAGCGAAAAAAGAAGAATCACTTGAAGCTGTCGCACTTTCTTAAAAGGTAATCAAAAGGCATGTCTCTCGGAGGCATGCCTTTTTTATTGTTGAGTGACAAATTCAGTCATTGAATGTGTCCCCAACACTCGCTATACTTTTCTTAAAAAGAATTGGAGATATGAATATGCGTTTAATCTCAATTTGCCCTAGTAATACCGAGCTTGTTGCTTATTTAGGGCTGACTGATCAGCTTGTTGGTGTCGATGATTTTTCGGATTGGCCCTTAGCCGTAAAAGACTTGCCTCAGCTTGGCCCCGATTTATCAATTGATATGGATGCATTAGAGGCATTACAGCCTGATCTTGTACTTGCATCCTTAAGTGTCCCTGGGATGGAGAAAAATATTGAAGCGTTACAAGCTAGAAATATTCCTCACATTGTTTTTAATGCCAATTCATTAGAGGAAATCGCTCAAGATCTCCATACATTAGGTAAAGCCTGCGGAGTTGAAGACCGTGCTAAAAAAATTTCTGAGGAATATTTACAATGTATCGAACGTCTTCACTCAGTTGCACAAACGATTTCTAAAAAACCTACCCTCTATTGGGAGTGGTGGCCAAACCCTATTTTCACACCAGGTAAAATTAATTGGTTAACTGAAATTAGTGCTATTGCTGGTGGGCAAAATCTGTTTCAAGATGTGGAATTAGCTAGCGTGCAAACTGATTGGGCAGATGTAGTGAGGCGCGATCCCGACTATATTATGATGGCTTGGGTAGGAGTTGCGTTTGAGCGTATTCAACCAGCCAATCTATTAAAACGTTCACATGCGCAGGAGCTACAAGCCGTTAAAATGAAACGGCTTCACGTAATGGAGGAATGGCTTTATTGTCGCCCATCACCACGCCTAATAGAGGGTGCATTGAAGCTTGCGAATATGCTTCACCCCAAAGAATATAAGCACATAAAGCTTCCAAGTTTTTTAGATTGCTAAAATAAAAGTATGGCTCTTCTGCAAAGAGAGGGGTTGATTTCCGTTCCGGCGGGCGCTTTGTTGTTGTTGCTGTCGCTTCGCTTTCGCACAGATAAAACATTTGTTGCTGTCGCTTCGCTTTCGCACAGATAAAACATTTGTTGCTGTCGCTTCGCTTTCGCAAAAACATCCGCTTCGCTGCAGGGTCTCAACTGTGACGCTGATCCCCAAGGAGTCACCCTACCGTAACGAAGATCAACCATTTTACTTATCTTGTATCTTCTAGCATAGCGGCTAGAGATTTCCTTAACCATTTTATTTTCATCCAAAAGAGACATCCCCTCAAATATTGAGGGGATGTCGTATTGTTGTATAAGTCTGAATTAAACAAACTTCACCATATGGTATTTTTTCTTACCGCGACGAACAATGCTGAATGCATCTTCTAAACGATCTTTACCGTCGATGACATATTCTAATTCAGTGACCTTTTCACCGTTAACGCTAATCGCACCATTCGTTACATCTTCACGAGCTTGACGTTTTGAAGGTGAAATACCAGCTTCCACTAATAGGTCCACAATATTTTTATCTTCTTTCGCCATTTCAATAGAAGGAACATCTTTAAACGCATCCTTCATTTCATCAGCAGAAAGTGCTTTTAAGTCACCAGAGAATAAAGCAGCTGTAATACGAATTGCTTGGTCTAATGCTTCTTGACCATGAATTAAGCGAGTCATTTCTTCAGCTAGCGCTTTTTGTGCCTTACGTAAATGTGGTTCCTCTTCTACAGATACTGCTAAAGCTTCAATTTCTTCACGAGAAAGGAATGTGAAGATTTTTAAGTATTTTACAACGTCAGCATCCGCAGCATTAATCCAGAATTGATAGAACTCGTATGGGGAAGTTTTCTTGCCATCTAACCATACAGCACCACCAGCTGTTTTACCAAATTTTGTACCATCTGCTTTCGTTACTAAAGGAATTGTTATACCAAAGGCTTTTGTCTCTTCCTCATGTGTTTTGCGAATAACTTCTAAACCAGTTGTAATATTCCCCCACTGATCAGAGCCACCTACTTGAATGCGACAGTTGTAATGGTTGTATAAGTGATTATAATCAATACCTTGAATTAACGTGTACGCAAACTCAGTAAATGAAATCCCTGTATCTAGGCGTGATGCAATCGTATCTTTTGCTAACATGTAGTTCACGTTAATTAATTTCCCATAATCACGTAAAAACTCAATCGTATTTATATTGCCAATCCAGTCACGGTTATTAACTAACTGAGCACCATTACCATCTTCTGCAAAGTCAAAAATACGCTCTAATTGGCTACGGATACCTTGAACGTTTTTATCAATTTGCTCAACTGTTTGTAATTGGCGTTCTTCAGAGCGACCTGACGGATCTCCTATCATACCAGTCGCACCACCAACTAACAAAATTGGACGGTGACCCGCTTTTTGGAATCGACGGAGCGTTAAAAGTGGCACAATATGCCCAATATGCATGGAATCCGCAGTTGGATCAACACCACAGTATAAAGAGACAGATTGTTCATCTAATAATTTGGTCATACCTTCAGCATCTGTTTGTTGATATAACAATCCGCGCCATTCTAAGTCTTGTAATAATTCGTTCGTCATTTTTATTCCTCCTATGTGTTTAATAATTTCGTGTAGGGAGAAACAAAAAAGTCCCCACACGCAAAAACATTGCATGCAGGGACGTTAATCACTAACGCGGTACCACCCGGCTTGAAGATGTCATCCATCTTCCTCTTCATTCAACCGCCTTTATCGCAGGCGCGCACGTCTAAGCTCCAAGCACGTAATTCGTCTCTACATTATGACCAGCTTTCACCAACCGCCGGCTCTCTAAACAGGGAATATAGACACTACTGCAAGCTCTTCTTCACTAGAAAACTATAAGCATTATTTTATACGATTCTTTTTCATTGTCAATAACTATGTTCGAGCCAAAACAATATGTGCTATAATAAACAAGATTTTAGGAGGTCGATACATTGAAAGATTGGATTGAGAAAATCAATGCAAAGATCGAAGAATTATTAGTACGAAAATGGATGAAGAAATTACGCATTTCCGGAAGTGTTATCTGGAATTTATTTTTACTATTTTTAATCTTTGCATTGGTAGGCACTGTATTTGTCGGTTCAGTTGGTGCTGGCTATTTCGCTTCACTCGTAAAAGAAGAGCCGTTGCGCTCTAAAGATGAATTACGAACTCAAATTTTTAACTACGATTCAACTAGTGAGATTTATTTTGCCGACGATATTTATATCGGAAAATTACGTACAGATTTAGAACGTCGTGAAACATCACTAAATAATGTCTCACCAGATGTAGTTAATGCAGTATTAGCGACAGAGGATGAGTATTTCCGTGAACATAACGGAATCGTTCCGAAGGCCGTTATTCGCGGGCTTCTTCAAGACGTAACAAACTCTTCTACTCAAACAGGGGGTTCTACGCTAACACAGCAGCTTATTAAAAACCAAGTATTAACAAATGAAGTATCCTATGAACGGAAAGCAAAAGAGATTTTACTTGCTATGCGTTTAGAGCACTTTATGACAAAAGAAGAAATTTTAGAGGCCTATTTAAACATTATTCCATATGGTCGTAACTCTTCAGGTCGAAATATCGCTGGAGTTGAAACAGCTGCTGAAGGTATTTTCGGCGTAAAAGCGAAGGATTTAACGCTTCCACAAGCGGCGTACATAGCTGGTATTCCTCAAGCACCTTTTACTTACACACCTTTTACAAATACAGGCGTACTTAAAAGTGAAGAAGCTCTTCAACCTGGCATTGATCGCATGAAAACTGTTCTTTATCGTATGAAAGAAGCAGGTTATATTAACGAAGCTCAGTATAACGAAGCGCTCGCTTATGACATCACTGCTGACTTCCGTGCACCAGAGATACACGCTGAGGATAGCTACCCATGGCTAACTTATGAGCTTGAAAGTCGCGCGAAAGAAATTATTGCTGAAAAATTAGCAAAAGAAGATGGTATTGATCCAGAACGCTTAAAGAATGAAAAAAAATTAAAAGATAAGTATATGATCCTAGCAGATCGCGATGTCCGTTCGAAAGGCTATCGTATTTATTCGACAATCGATAAGGATATGTACGATGCGATGCAAAAAGCAGCGGAAAACTTTAAATATTACGGTCATACGTATACAGCTAAAGAAAAGGACCCTACAACAGGTGAAGAAGTTGAAGTTCAGATGCCTGTACAGGTTGGAAGTATTTTAATTGAAAATAATACTGGACGTATTTTAAGCTTTGTCGGTGGTCGTGATTTTGAATTAAAAAGTTATAACTATGCTACACAGGCAAAACGCTCAAATGGCTCAACAATGAAGCCTTTACTCGTATATGCACCTGCAATAGAGTACGGTGTAATCGGTGCAGGTAGCCCATTAGTTGACGTAAAATTCTCTATTGGTGGTTGGAGTCCGAGCAACTATATTGCTAGCGATGAACGAGGGCTTATCCCTGCACGTGAGGCATTAGCGAGTTCACAAAACTTATCAGCTTTACGTCTATATTACGATATTCTTAACAAACGTCCTGCTGATTATTTAGTAAAAATGGGGATCACAACCTTACAGCCAGATGATTTTACAAACCTTTCAGCTGGGATTGGGGGAGTACAAGAAGGTATTACTGTTGAAGAGAACACCAATGCCTACGCAACCTTTGCAAACGGTGGACAATTCATCGACGCTTATATGATTGATAGAATTGAAGACCAAGATGGAAATATCATTTATAAACACGAAGTTAAACCTGAACAAGTATTTAGTCCTGAAACTTCTTATATCGTTACAGATATGATGCGAGATGTGTTAACACAAGGAACGGGTACAGTTGCAAAAAATACACTAAAATTCTCTTCTGACTTCGCTGCTAAAACTGGTACATCACAAAACTATAAAGATGTTTGGTTAGTCGGCTATAACCCGAATGTCTCTCTTGGAGTATGGATGGGTTATGATCAAAATCAATCACTGTATGCATTTAACAATACGTATCAGCAACCTAGTGTGCGTATTAACAAGCTATGGGGAACATTGATGAATTCTGTGTATGATGTAGATCCGAAATTAATTGACCCTAATACTAGCTTTAAGGCACCTAAAAACGTTGTGACTGCATCATTCTGCGGTATTTCTGGTTTAGCGCCTTCTGCAGCATGTGCGAATGCCGGTCTCGTGCGCTCTGACTTGTTTAATGCGAAAGTATTTTTACCTTCGCGGCCAGATGATAGCTTAGCTTCTTCTAGTGTAGTTACGATTAAGGGTAAAACATACAATGCACTTCCTAGTACACCACGAGAATTTGTAAAAGCAGGCGGTGCAGGTATTAATCAGGCATTTATTAAACGAATGCTAGGTCCACTTGGCGGTAATCCGGCAAGCCTATTACCAAAAAATTCGTCATTATCGAATTCATCAGTATCAGCTGTTAATTTCCCAGCAGACCGTAATTCTCCTGGAGCAGTAAGTGCTTCGATTAATGGCAATACATTATCTTGGTCAGGCTCTTCAAATGATGTAGTCGGTTATCGGATCTATAACGTAACAAACGGTGGTAGAACACTTGTAGGATCAGTACCTGAATCATCACAAAGTATGAGGGTTGCAGGCGGGCAAGCCTATGCTGTTGTCGCTGTAGACATTACAGGTTTAACTTCACCGCAATCCAATGTCGTTTCTACTGGTGGAAGCGGAAGTAAAAAAGAACCTGAACAAAAAGACAAGGAAGAAAAGCTTCCACCAACAACTCCACCTACTGACGAAAATGATTCGGACAATAATGGTAACGGGTCAGAAAATGGCGATGGTTCTGGTGGTAATAATGGAGATGGCTCAAATACCGGCAATGGTTCCGGGAACAACGGAAATGGCTCCAATAACGGCAGTGGCTCCGGAAACAACGGAAGCGGCTCCAATAACGGCAGTGGCTCCGGAAACAACGGAAATGGCTCCAATAACGGCAGTGGCTCCGGGAACAACGGAAACGGCTCCAATAACGGCAGCGGCTCCGGGAATAACGGAAACGGCTCCAATAACGGCAGTGGCTCCGGAAATAACGGGAATGGCTCTAACGGAGGAAACAACGGAAATACAACTCAACCTCCTCCGCCACCAACCCAATAATAAATGGGCATACTACAATTACTTTTAAATTGTAGTATGCCTGTTTTTTTGTCATTATGAAGAGGAGACTACTAATTTGAAGGGGTGGGAAAAATATGAACATTTTAATTTTAGGAGGTACTCGATTTTTTGGTAAAAAGCTTGTTGAACTCTGTCTTCAAAATGGACATAGTGTAACTATTTTAACACGTGGTCAAAGTGGAAATCCTTTTGGTACAAAGGTGAAGCAACTAGTTGTTAATCGAGATGATGCACTTGCGTTGTCACAGGCACTATCAAGTACAACGTGGGATATTGTCTATGATAATATTTGCTATTCTCCAAACGAGGCTCATCAAATCTGTGAAATTTTAGAAGGTAAAACGAAAAAGCTGGTTTTCACCTCTACTCTATCAACCTGCGAAATAGACGGCACTGTCAAAACAGAAGAAGATTTTAACCCCTATGATTATAAAGTTCAAATGGGCAACCGTGAAGATTTTTCATATGGTGAAGGAAAACGACAAGCGGAGGCAGTAATTTTCAAAGAGGCTACGTTCCCTGTTGTCGCAGTACGTTTCCCAATTGTTATGGGTGTGAACGACTATACACGCCGTTTACATTTTCACGTTGAACGAATTTTACAGGAACAGCCTATTTCATTCCCAAATATTGAAGCGAAAATGAGCTTTATTACGGATGACGAAGCAGCTGCATTTTTATATTTTGCTGGCATTACACCAATTGAAGGACCTTATAATGCAACAGCAACAGATGCAATTTCGTTAAAAGATTTGATGGGGCTTATTGAAGAAGCAAGCGGAAAGTATGCAAAAATTTCACTTATAGGCGGCGACGAAAAGTCGCTGTCACCATACGGGATTCCAGCAGATTGGTATATGTCAACTGCAAAGGCCGAAGCAGCAGGCTTTACATTTAGCCAGCTTCATGATTGGCTCCCTGCTCTAGTAAAAACATTAGTAAAAGAGCTGCAATAATTTTTTTATTAAACTAATCTCTGTTAAAGCCTAATGTTGATACTACAGGAAAAAAGAACTTCCGTTTTTTGTGGAAGTTCTTTTTATATGCTATTGTCTTCTATACTAAGCCCCTATAGTTGAATAAGGCATTTATTTAACCCCACTCACAATTAGGTCTGCTCTCTCAAATGGTTTATGCTCCTCAACATACATATCCTCCGAAACCATCCAATTACTTTCCCACATTTCACGGGCTTCCTCTCCGTCTCTTTCTATGCCTCTTGAAAGACGAACATCTCTTGGGCAATCAATCCATATTTTCAAATCATATTTGTCTGCCAGTTCTTTTCGAACGGTATACACACCTTCGATTATTACAATGCCACCAATTGGAACAGTATGCCATTCAGCCAAGCTATCTGTATCCCAATCATATCTTTGGTAACATCCCACTTTTTCTTGGCTTAGAGGTTCTAACACCTGATTCAATAATCGTATCCAATCAAAATCAGCACCAATAGGCTTTTTAGTAGGTTCTTTTTTTATAATCAGAGAGGAGGGAAGATAAAAATCATCCATATGAACAATTGTTACATCTAAAAAATCCTCTTTTATTTTATCGGCAAATGTACTTTTTCCAGAGCCTCCGCAACCATCTATTCCAATTAAGAAAGTGGATTGTTTTTTAGAATTACCTTTAATTACTTCGCCAAACAGTTGTCTTAAAGAACGATATTCTTCGTTTCTCATTTTGGTACCATCTCCTTAGAATCCACTTAAAGTATTTTTTCCTAGTTGCTTGGATCTTCACCAAAACGTGTGGTTGATTTCCGTTCCGACTGGGCGCTTTCCAGGGGGCGTCCGATGAGCCGCTTCACTCGCAATGCTCGCTCCAGGGTCTCATCTGTGACGCTAATCCCCTAGGAGTCGCCCAGCCTCCACTCCAATCAATATACAGTGCATATATTTTTAAAAATGTCATCCGCAACTTATGGTGATGAGCCTTAGATAACCCAACACTATCATATTTTTTATATTTTGTATTAATTTTCTATTAATTCACTCATCGCCATAACGGAAATAAACTTATATACAGGGTATAAAAATGTCATCCCAAACTTTTGAAGATAAGCATTAAAAAACTGCTAGATTTCTTGCAAAGAAGTCTAGCAGATTCATTTTTTATCGTATTTAATTGTCCGGATACTATAGCAATATCGTTTTTAAAATCGCAATTGCTTCATCGATTTCTTCTTTTGACACGGTCAACGGAGGTAATAGACGTATAACATTCGGGCCTGCACCTACTAATAATAAACCCTTTTCCTCTGCAGTAGCTATATACGGAGCTACCTCAATATCGCCACAACCAATGCCAAGAAGTAAACCCTGACCCTGCACCGAATACGTAGACGGTAGACTCTCTTTCAACTGCTTAACAAAATACGTAGATAGCTCATGTACATTTTGTAAAAAGGCAGGTTCAAAGATATGATCAAGTACGGTTTCTGCGACACTCATCGCTAACGGATTCCCACCAAATGTTGTCCCATGTGTACCAGGACCAAATGTTTCATATAGCTCAGCTGTTCCAAGCATTGCACCGACAGGGAAACCACCACCTAGCCCCTTCGCCAATGTCACAATATTTGGTTTTAATACAGTTTGCTCATAAGCATATCTTGTTCCTGTTCGTCCAATACCGGTTTGAACCTCATCAATAATCAGTAAAATCCCTTTATCTTCACAGGCTTTAGCTATTGCCGCTGCGAATTCTGGTGATACACAGTTAACACCGCCCTCACCTTGAATCATTTCCAACATAATGGCTGCAACAGAATCATCAATCGTTGTTTCAAGAGCTACCACATCATTAAATGGGAGAATCGTAAATTTTTCAACAAGTGGTCCGAAGCCATTATGTATCTTGTCCTGACCTGTTGCGGACATCGCTCCAAAAGTTCGCCCATGGAAAGATTTTTCAAATGTAATAATATGATTTTTCCCCGTATGCTTACGCGCTAGCTTGATAGCCGCTTCGTTCGCTTCCGCACCGCTATTACAGAAAAATGCCTTAGAAAAATGTGTATTTGCTATTAATTTTTGCGCAACTTTCTCCTGACCAGGTATATCAAATAGATTGGAAATATGCCAAAGTTTTTCACTTTGATCATGAATAGCCTTCACAATCGCAGGATGTGCATGACCAAGACTCACTACAGCGATTCCACTTATAAAATCTAAATATTTTTTCCCAGCAGAATCTTCCACTACAGTTCCTTGCCCTTTGACAATTTGGGCACGGCGTTTGCCATAGTTTCCAAATAAAGCACTCATTTTATCAACCCCTACTAATAGTTTGCATAGGCAAAAATCTTCAAACATCTTCTCTAAATAATACTGCTACCAGTAAATCATTAGTACGCTCCATCTTCACTATTATGAAGAATGACTTTTACTGGTTGAGGCTAAAATCGTCGTACCTTCTAAGGAATCTCCTACAATTTGCACCGATGGAATACCTGCACTTAAGCATTCAAGAGCTCCTTGAACTTTAGGTATCATTCCACCATAAATATGGCCTTCCTCAATCCATTGATCGATTAAGGAAGACGTCGCTTCTGATTGATACTCATCATTAATTCGAATACCACTTACATCCGTTACAAGCAGTAGACTATCCGCATCTAAAGCTAGTGCTATTTCACTCGCTACCGTATCTCCATTAATGTTTAACGCCTGACCATATTCATCTGCACCAACACAAGCAATAACTGGTACAATACCCGCACTAATTAACGCTTCTAACAAAGATGTATTGATAGCTTTTACTTCACCAACAAAACCGTATACATCTTTGTCTAGATAATCTGCTACGATTAACTGACCATCAAAGCCGTTTAAACCAATAGCTGCGATACCAGCTGTTGTTAATTCATGAACAAGGGCTGGATTGACCTTTCCTATTAACGTTGACTGAACTATAGCAACTGCAGCTTCGCTCGTTACACGAATACCATTTAATGCATGTGATTCTACCCCGCGCGCCGCAAGTTCACGGTTAATGGCTGGGCCACCACCATGGGTAATAATAAGCTCTACACCGCTCCCTTGGAGTTTTTTGAAATTCATAAAAAACGACTCGTTTAAGCCTTCTAGTGTACTACCACCAAGCTTAATGACCATACGTTTACGAGCGGTATGATGCATTGATTTGAACGTAGTCATAAGTTAGATCACATCCCCAAGCATGCCCCTTGCCCTCACCCATCCCAAGTGACACATAGATTTTCACTTCATTCATTTTTAAAATTTGAATTAATTCATCTTCTGAGAATGGAACCGGCTCTCCATTTTCGACCATTATTGCGCCACCAATTTGTATCGTAATTTTATCCGGATCAACAGTTGCACCACTGTAGCCTACTGCAGCAATAATACGGCCCCAGTTCGCATCACAGCCAAATACTGCCGTTTTCACAAGTGGAGAACCTACTACGGTTTTAGCAATTTTACGTGCCTCTTCATCCGAAATTGCCCCTACAACTTCAACCTCAATTAGCTTTGTTGCCCCCTCACCATCTTTGGCAATCATTTTTGCTAAATCTTGTGCTACTGTTTTCAATGTATAGTAGAAGTTTTGCCAATCTGGATGGGCAGGAGTTAAAGCTTCATTACCTGCTAAGCCGTTTGCCATTATAACTACTGTGTCATTTGTAGATGTATCGCCATCAACCGTAATTGCATTAAAAGTCATATTTGTAATATCAGATAATGCTAACTGTAAGACATCTGATTCAATATTTGCATCTGTCGTTATAAAACCTAGCATCGTTGCCATATTTGGTTCAATCATACCCGAACCTTTTGCAACCCCTGCGATAATAACCTCTTTACCATTAACAATCGTGCTATAACTTGTGTTTTTCATAACCGTATCTGTTGTCATAATCGCTTGTGCAAAATCAATAGCATTTTCTAAATTATCCATTGGCTCTAACTGATTTATCCCATTTGCCACTGGCTCCATATTCATAATTTCACCGATGACACCTGTTGAGCAAACCCCTACCAGATTCGCATCGATGCCGAGCTTTTCTGCTATAAGGGACTGCATTGTTAGCGCATCCTTCACACCTTGCTTTCCTGTACAAGCATTAGCATTTCCGGAATTAACAATCATCGCCTGCATTTTCTTCGTTGTGTACACAACCTCTTTCGTTACTTTTAAAGGTGCTGCCTGCACAGCGTTCGTTGTAAATACACCTGCAACACTTGCTGGTACTTCACTGAATAACACAGCTAAATCTTTTTTCTTATGTTTTAATCCACAATGTAAACCCGCAGCTTTAAAGCCCTTTGGTGAAACAATATTTTTACTTGATAATTTTTTCATAATATTTGTTGATGCTAGTAATGTCATAAATCGATTCCTCCTTAACGTGAAGTTCCTAACCTAGATTCATCATTTTCAATCGATGTTTGAATAAAGAACATTAAATAAAGAACGGTACGACATCCAGTCCTGTCGTTTGCGGTAAATCAAATTGAACGTTCATATTTTGAATGGCTTGCCCTGCAGCGCCTTTGACCAAATTATCGATGACGCCTACAATTGTGGCACGATTTGTACGGCTATCAACTTTCACGAAAATATCGCAATAGTTCGAACCTTTGACACGGTTTGTTCCTAGGCTATTGACATCTGTAACAATACGCACGAACGGATGCTTTTCATAAGTATTCTGTAAACAAGCTACTAACTGCTTCTCTGTGACACCAGGCATAACAGGCGCATATGAGGTCGATAAAATCCCTCTTGTCATTGGCACTAAATGAGTATTAAAAGAAATGGTTGTATCGACACCTGCAAACATAGCAATGGACTGTTCAATTTCTGGTATATGCTGATGTGTATTCGTTTTATAGATGGAGAAGCTTTCATTCGCCTCACTAAAATGCGTCGTTTGTGAAGGCTTATTGCCAGCTCCTGAAATCCCGCTTTTTGCATCAATCACTAAAAAGCTCGGATCAATCAATCGCTCTTTTAGCAACGGCAACAACGAAAGCAAAACCGCTGTTGGATAGCACCCAGGATTTGCGATAAGAGATGCATGTTGAACATGCTCTGCATTCCATTCAGTTAAGCCATAAACACTTTGTTGGATGATGTCCAATGGTGCCGCTTTTTTACCATACCAATTTTCATAGCTTGCTGGATCTTTTAAACGGAAGTCCCCGGACAAGTCTATTAACTTAGGACCTTTCCCTACCAATGGAGGTAATAGCTCACTTGTCACCCCAGAAGGCGTACTTGTAAAAACAACATCAAATTTCTCCAAAGCCTCATAATCAATTTTTTGTAATGGTGTATCGGCAATATGAACGAGATGACCAAACTTAGAAGAAAAAATGACACCTTCTTCTGAAGATGTGAATAAATCGATCCGCTCCACCGCTTTATGATTATGTAAAAATCGAATAAGTTCTAATCCACCATATCCGGTTGCACCTACAATTCCTACTTTCAATACACTCACCTCTGAAATAAGTTAAAATTAGTATACGTCTGCATAATTATTAAGTCAACTGAATTTTTATTTATTTATTTAATTTTCACAAACTTCATTTAATGAATGATTTTGAAAAAAGTTTGGATAACTAAACGCTATAAAACAAGGAGAATAATTCACCAAAGTCTACGACTTTAAAGTAATTACCCCATCAGGTAGTTGAGGTATTTAATGCTTTTATCAGGTGTGTTGATTAACCATTTTATCCACCCTAATTAAATTAGAAGGATCTGATTTACGCTATGGGCTACTCGCTTTCGCATAGAGCAAGGCTTCCTGCGAGTGAGCGTCGAGTAGCCCTCGCTATAAGCTCTTCATCATTACATGTGGTTGATTTCTTTGATAGAAAGAGCTTGTTTTTCGATAAAAGCCCAAATAGTTTCGATAAAATGAGATTTTGTTTCGATAAAAGCTCAAAAAGTTTCGATAAAGAGCGATTTTGTTTCGTTAAATCTTCAAAGTATTCCTATAAAACGACGGAAGTAGCTTTAGCGATTCTGTTTTGGGGCTCGACACTAAATAGCAACAAGAAAAACCCTTTCATCGATCAATAATAAACCTATTTTTTCCTAATCAACACGCCTGTTCTTTTATCGATTCGCATGCTCCGATTGCGATTCGTGAGGCGGCGGATTTCCCCCTTGCACTTGGCCCAACGCCCACACCTAGTTGACAGACATGCCCAGCACATAAAAAAGCTGCCGCCTGCAAAAAACAGACAGCAGCTTCAAAAAGTTGCCTAACCTTTTTTTAAATATCCTTTACTAAGGGTACATTTTACCTTCTTGTAAGCGAAACTGGCGAAAAGTTGATTCAAGCTCCAATTTCAATCGGATTTCGTTAATCGAGATTTTCTCCGTTGGATGCAATCACTTTCTTGTACCAGTGAAAGCTCTTCTTTTTCATTCTCTTTAGCGATCCCTCGCCTTCATTATCTTTGTCAACATAAATATAGCCATACCTTTTTTTCATTTCACCCGTAGAAGCACTGACCAGATCGATCGGTCCCCAACTTGTATACCCGATTATCTCCACGCCATCCTTGATTGCTTCAGCCATTTCCGCAATGTGTTTTCTTAAGTAGTCAATTCGATAATCGTCATTAATTTCGCCTTCAGGAGTTACTTTATCGACAGCACCAAGACCATTTTCAACCACAAATAAAGGCTTTTGATAGCGATCGTATAACTGATTCGCTGTAATCCGGAAACCTTTAGGATCAATCGTCCAACCCCATTCCGACTTTTCTAAATACGGATTTTCAACAGAATCAAATATATTCCCACTTGTCGTATTTTTCAATACTTCAGGATCCGTGCTTGTTACCCTGGTTGCGTAATAGCTGAACCCGATGTAATCAACGGTATGATTTTTCAGAAGTTCTTCATCCTCTTTTTCCATTTCAATCGTCAAATCGTGATCTTTAAAAATGCGCTTTGCATAGCTTGGGTATTGGCCTCGTGATTGCACATCAATGAAGAAATAGGACTCACGGTCTTTTTCTATCGCACTCAAAACATCATTCGAATGACATGTATTTGGATAGAAAGATCCCGCTGCTAACATACAGCCGATTTTTGCATTCGGTATAATTTCATGACAAGCTTTAACAGCAAGTGCAGATGCGACAAGCTGATGATGTGCTGCTTGATATTGAATTTGTTGTTTATTCTCTCCCTCTTTAAAAACAAGACCAGCGCCTAAAAATGGTGCGTGCAGAAGCATATTGATTTCATTAAATGTCATCCAGTACTTTACTTTATCCTTGTATCTAGTAAAAAGAGTTGTTGCGTACGTTTCAAAAAAATGGACCAATTTTCGATTTCGCCAACTGCCATACGTTTCGATCAAGTGGACAGGTACATCAAAATGAGCAATCGTCACGACGGGTTCAATTCCATGTTTTATAAGTTCGTCAAATAAATCATCATAAAACTGCAAACCTGCTTCATTTGGTTGCTCCTCATCACCATTTGGGAAAATTCGTCCCCAAGCCACGGAAACACGCAGCGCTTTGAATCCCATTTCCGCAAACAAAGCAATATCCTCTTTAAAATGATGATAAAAATCGATCGCCTCATGGGAAGGGTAGTATTCTCCTTCGATTGGTTGAAAGGAATTGATTTGTCCAGTCATCACTTCCCAGCGTTTTTGGCCAGTCGGTAGCAAATCAACAATAGTTAATCCCTTTCCAACTTTAAAAGAAGCACCTTCAACCTGATTGGCAGCGATCGCACCGCCCCATAAAAAGTCTTTAGGAAATACTAAATTAGACATACTAAAACTCCTTTACAATAGTAGTAGAAGGGAAAACGTGCTTTATGAGTTCAACAACGCTTCCCTTCTTATTGATAAAACAGAGATCACTTACGACTAGATTTTAAAAGGATGTGCACTACCCCAATCCCTTCAAAATTGCGACATCTGTCGGTGGAGGCTTCCCCTCCGACTGAACACAAACTTATCACTTAAAGAAGTGGCAAACTACTGCCTGAAGTTACTCCCTCCAACTCGATTAAACGATCACCGACTTCAACAAGCTTAACTTCCGTTATCACTAGATTGTAGTTATCCGAATTGGTCACAACGATTGGTGTTGTTACAACGTATCCCGCTGCCTTAATTGACGCAATCTCAAATTCAATCAGAAGCTGCCCTTTCTCTACCCGAGCACCTATTGCTGTATGAGCAGTGAAATATTTCCCATCAAGTTGGACAGTATTCATCCCTAGATGAATTAAAATTTCTACCCCTTGATCGGTTGTAATCCCAATCGCATGGTTTGTTGGAAAAAGCGCAGAAACCGTTCCGGAAATGGGTGAAAATAATTTCCCTTCTACAGGCTCAACGGCAACTCCTTTTCCGAGTGCACCTGATGCAAATGCTGCATCTTTCAGATCCGATATACTCATCAATTCACCTGTTAATGGACTCGCAATCACATCTTCAACAGGCATTTCAGGTTCTTCGCGGTCCGTATTTTGTGTTGCAGCTAGCGTATTTCCAGCAGCTTGCGCCGTTTTTGTTCCTCTTCCCATTCCAAATAAAAATGTCAGGATAAAAGCTAGTACAAAACCGACAAGAATCGCGATAATGGCGCCCGAAAATCCAGCAGTGAACCCGTTTTCCGGATCGATAAAGGTTGGAATACCAAAGACTCCTAGCCCCCCCATCATAAAACTACGAGTCCCCGACACTCCTAAGATTGCTCCTCCGACAGCCGCAGCAACACAACTCATAATAAACGGTTTTTTCAATGGAAGGGTCACGCCATAAATCGCAGGCTCGGTGACGCCGAAAATACCTGAAATAAACGCTGGAATACTAAGAGTTTTCAACTTTTGCTGTTTCGTTTTAATCCACACTGCCAGAACAGCTCCGATTTGTGCGAATGAAGCCGCAAATGTCAATGCTAAAATTGGATCTGAGCCTAAAACCGAAATATTGTTTATCGCAACTGGAACTAAACCCCAGTGCAGACCGAAAATAACAAACACTTGCCACAAACCACCTAGAAAAGCTCCGGCCACTAATGGGCTTAGTTCATAAATCCAAATTGTTCCTTGTCCTAAAAGTTGACCAGCCCATGTTGCAATAGGTCCAATAACGAGGAAGGTAATCGGTACAACAACAAGTAATGTAAAGAAAGGTACCAAGAACAATTTCACAACATCAGGAATTATTTTTTTAAACCCATTCTCTACCTTGGCCCCAAAATAAGCGGCAAGAATGATCGGAATAACAGACGATGCATAAGACATTAAAACAACTGGAATGCCTAAAAATGTGATATAAATAGGTGATTCAATGATCGTGCCCGCAAACAATGTATACAGAGGTTCACCAGCTGTTAGATCGGACAATGCTGGAGACAGCTTTGGATAAACCAACGCGGCTCCGATGGCCATCCCGATAAAAATATTTCCCCCGAATTTCTTACTAGCTGTGTAACCGAGGAAGATTGGGAAAAAATAAAATAACGAATCACCAATCGCGTGTATGATTTGATAAGTCCCTGACGTATTGCTTAACCACCCCAATGTTACAAACAGAGCATTAAACCCTTTAATCATCCCAGTTGCCGCTAAAACACCAAGAATCGGCGTAAAGATACTCGAAACGACGTCGATAAATTGGGTCAATAATCCTTCTTTCTTTTTTTTAACATCTTCTACAGACGCTTCTGTATGAAAACCACCAACCTCGACAACTGCTTTATAGACATCTGGTACATGATTTCCGATGACCACTTGATACTGACCACCACTTTTCATGACCGTAACGATGCCATCCATATTCTTTAGGACATCGGTCTGTGCCTTTCCTTCATCCTTTAACTTAAAACGCAAACGAGTAACACAATGAACAACGCTGATCACGTTTTCCTTACCGCCAACATTTTCAATAATATCTTTTGCCAATTGTTCATACTTCAATTGATTCCACCTCCACTTTCTATCCTTTTTTACAAATGAACACAGACATCCATAAAAACCTACTTAAGCTAGGTATGTTAAACCAGATAAAACTCCCCTACATTAGGAATATTAAATCGAAAAGTCGTTCGCTTTTTGAAAAAGAGCGAGTCCGGCAAGCCGGGTTCAAAACAGCATCCTAATTTATTGATAACGCTTTCTCGATAATGGCTAAAAGCTTACCACCTCCTTTAAGGTGAGTCGTCGACACACAATGAGCACTCCTAAATCAGCAACCATTTTGCTAGTGAGAAAACATCCACAACGAGTGATGGTGATTTTTTCAAATAAAAAACCTGATTCGACTTGAATACAAAGCACAATTCATACATCGTGCCGTTCAAATCAAATCAGGTTATGCCCAAAGATGGTAACATTCCTTCAAAAGATATTTAATTTTGCCCTGCTTCAATATAGCTTAAGTCGTTGACTTTATCTAGCGTATACTTTCTATCTTTGTATTTCACTGTACAAACACTAGCGTTTTTCAAACCGCCTTCAGGAATCTTATAATCATCAAACAATGTAGCTAACAATGCAGAGATACTTAATCCATGAGAAGTGATCAATACATTTCCTGTCCCTTCATTCTTCATCTCTTTTTCAACGATGTCTTCAATAACTGCTTTAAGTCTGGTTGTAATCGTCTTATAGTCCTCTGCTGGCCAGTTGATTTTTGCTTCTTCAACATTTTTAGCATCTAATTTTGCTACACTATTAGCAAATGATTCAGGTGTCATATTTTTCATGAACTCTTCTAATGTAACACCTTGATCATCGGCAATATCCTGCCACATCGTATGATTCAAATCACCTTCATACGTACCAAAGTTGAATTCTCTTAATCGCTCATCTGTAATAACTTTTAAATCAGATGATTTTTCATTTTCCTTCAGGATCAGATTGGCTGTCTGGATAGCTCTACCACTGTCACTGCTGTAAACATTTTGAAATTCAACATCCTTTAATCCAACCCCCGCAGCGGTTACAACTTCTTCTCCTGCTTTCGTCAATACTGCATCTGACCAGCCTTGAACACGATCAGTTGTGTTCAGCATCGTTTTACCATGACGTACGATATACAACGTCAATTCTTCTGGTGTCTTTTTAGCTGTTGCAGCATCGTCTTTTTTCCTGTTGCCAGTACTACACCCTGCAACTACTAATAAACCTACCATTAAAACCCCTAATATTTTTGCTAATCTTTTCATCTTTTTATCCCTTCTTTTTATGTGTTCGTTAAATCTTCCCCATTTGTAGCGATTACTTTTTTATACCAGTCAAATGGTTTTTTCTTCGAGCGTTTCAATGTCCCATTGCCTTCATTGTCGCGATCGACATAGATAAAGCTATACTGTTTTTTCATTTCTCCAGTTCCCGCTTGAAGTGATGGCGATTTTTTCAACAAAAAACCTGATTCGACTTGGAACAAGGCACAATTCATACATCGTGCCGTTCAAATCAAATCAGGTTATGCCCAAAGATGGTAACATTCCTTCAAAAGATATTTAATTTTCCTTAGATTATTCACCAACATATACAAAATTCCATAGAAAAACTAACCTATCAGCTTTTCTGTTGGATTAACTTTTTTACTTAAAATACAAAGAAATCTATTTCTGTTAAGGTAATCACGTTGAAACAAACACCAAAGAAAAGAATTCTTATATTGACTACTTTATCGCAAGTACCCTTATATTTCATTCGTTTTATTAAATTAACCCAAGTTGCTTAACAGGGTTCTCATGCCTTAAATATGTTGATTGATTAGAGGAAGTATTTTCTCTACTTTAGTAATAGTTACTTTTTTCATAGTATCTTCTTCCCTTATTAGTTGTTTTTTAATAGATTGATAATTATCTTGTAATCACAATATCCCGAATTGATATAAAAGTCAAATTTTTCAGTATTTTTTAAAAATCTTACGTTTTTATTCAGATGAACCAGCTAATTCGTGTATCGGTTGATGATACGATGAATGTGCAATGTTAAATAAGTTATTTCTTCGTTCGATATAACCCAACCATACGTATTCTCCAAATAGACCATAATCTTTTGACTGCAGTGAAAGGCCGTTGAATATTTCTTCTTTACTTGTTTATAAAGGAATGGGTCATTTCTTTTGACCTCTTTCTCTTTCTCTTTCTCTTTCTCTTTCTCTTTCTCTTTCCGAATAAACCGGATTGCAGTGAAACGAAGATGTGTTAAGAAACGATCATGGTTAATTGAGCTTTCATCTAATTCCATCCGGAAATGATATTTAACAATATTCAAAATATTATTAACGATTTCAGTAACTCGCACAGCTGCTGCCATATCTTCACTGAATAGTTGACTGTTCACTAAATGCAAGGCAATCGAAGCGGCCTCATCTTCCCCAAGTCGGATTCCTGTATCACTTTCAATAATATCTAAGGATTTTAAGGCAATTTGAAATTCCTGCTTATAATATTTTCGAATTTCCCATAACAACACGTTCTTTAAATAAATCCCTTGTTTGTGTCTGCTGATTGCGAAGCTTAAGTGATCGGTTAATGCAACATATAAATATTCATCCAATTTGCTTGAAAGTTCGGATTGGGCATAGTCAAAAATTTTTGAAGAAATATTCACGTATAGTTCAGAAGTATCTTTCAATAAAATAGAAAGCTTCTCAGAGATCTCATGGTTCTCCAATACAAAGGTCTTTTCAATTTTGGAAGCATCAATCGTCTCTCCAATTTTCTTCTGAAAAGCCAATCCCTTCCCCATAACTACAATTTCCTGATTTAATTTAGTAGTCGTCACAACGACATTATTGTTTAAAATCTTTTTGATATTCATTTAGACTCCCCCTTTACGAGTTGTTTGCAAATAAAAATAACGATTACAAAAAAATCTAAATGTGGATTTAAGAATAGCCTTTTAGCGATTCGATTACAAACGTAGATCTTGCCTGCCAAACAGGAACAACATATGCATTCACCTGTAAGCGTTTTCTTTTTGTTATCTTAACAAATTATAATCGTTTTTGGTAAGAACAATATACATTTTGAGTTTTACAAAATGTATAAAACAAACATGAGAAGACGCTGACAAAAGAAGATCAAAAAAATATTTTTTATTACCTTCTACGTTGACAAGGCGAGAATCGTAATTAGTTTTCTTCTTGAGTAAGTCTATAGATTTCACGAGCCACTGATTCTAAAATATAAATAACGGGTACCTGTGTCGTAACATCGGCGTTTTCAAACCGTTCCTCTGTTACATAATAAGGAATATTTATATCAGAGATTTTCGCAATGGTCGAATGTTTACTATTGGTAATACTAATAATCTTACTTCCTTCTTGTTTCAACTGATTAATATGAGTGACCGTAAAATCATTTTCTCCTCTGACGGATAAAGCGATTGTTACGCTATTTGAGTTGGCTTGAATACGAAAGAACGGATCTTTTATATACACAGAAAATTTACCTAAGCTTGAGAAATATCGTGCTCCGTATTCAGCTAGAATACCAGAACCTCCGATTCCAATAAAAATGACATGATCTGATTCTGACACAACACGAGCAGCTTCCCTAATATTTTCTTCTAGATTTCCTGTTAACGTCCTCTCGAAAAATTCCATTACAGAATGCCCGGAGCCTTTTAACTGAATCGCTTTATTTTCTTCTAAATGCCATTTAAGTTTCACTTTAAATTCTGAGAAGCCTTCACAATTTACTTTTCGACAAAAACGTAAAATCGTAGCGGTTGATACATGAGTTTCATCTGCAAGTTCACGTATCCGCATATAGATCACTTTTTCGCCGTTTTGACAAATATAGTTGTAGATAGATGTCTCTAACTCATTGAATGATGCAATCGCCTCAATTGTAAACATGTCTAAATGATTCTCCTTTCCTTATAAAATGAGGAGACAACCAGTACAATACTTTGAACGCATCGTACCATATCTTTTCAATAAAACACAACGTTACATCGTTGTAACAAATATGTTCTTTTGTTATAAAAAACTAAATGCTCTTTCCCTCTTCACCATCTTACTGAGTCGAGTTTACAATCAAATCAGAAAGTGAGAATACGTCACTTTGTAATTCCCTTAAGCGTTAAGAAAATACACGATTGCTAGGTTTGCTAAATTATACGGAGGTGCTTAGACGATGACAAAAGGGATTAAAATTGCAACAATTGGCGGAGGATCAAGTTATACTCCTGAATTAGTGGAGGGTTTCATTAAACGCTATGATGAATTACCTCTAAAGGAACTATGGTTAGTCGATGTAGAAACTGGAAAAGAAAAATTAGAGATCGTTGGAGGGCTTGCTAAGCGCATGATTGAAAAAGCAGGACTTCCTATCGAAGTGCACTTAACGCTTGACCGAAGAGCCGCTTTAAAAAATGCGAATTTTGTGACGACTCAATTTCGTGTAGGACTGCTAGATGCTCGTGCAAAAGATGAGAGAATTCCATTAAAATATGGTGTCCTTGGTCAGGAAACAAATGGACCAGGCGGTTTATTTAAAGGATTGCGTACAATTCCAGTTATTTTAGATATTTGTAAGGACATGGAAGAGCTCTGTCCAGATGCATGGTTAATCAACTTTACAAATCCTGCTGGCATGGTAACAGAAGCCGTATTGCGTTACTCTAACATTAAAAAAGTTGTCGGCTTATGTAATGTACCAATCGCAATGGAAATGGGGATTGCCAAGTTACTAGATGTAGACCATTCTCGCATCCGTATTGACTTTGCAGGTCTCAATCATATGGTTTATGGATTGGACGTTTATGTGGACGGGGTAAGCGTTAAAGATCAAGTCATTGATCTGTTAATGGACCCTAATAATAGCAGCTTTGTAAAAAATATCGAAAACTTAGATTGGGAACCAGAGTTCATTAAAGCTCTTAATGTTCTACCTTGCCCTTACCATAGGTATTACTACAAAACGAGAGATATGGTAGAAAAAGAAATTGAAAACGCTAAAAAAGAAGGAACTCGTGCCGAGGTCGTTCAAAAGTTAGAAACCGAATTATTTGAACTATATAAAGATCCGAACCTTGCGATTAAACCACCTCAATTAGAACAACGTGGTGGCGCGCATTACTCGGATGCAGCCGTTCGCTTAATTACGTCTATCTATACAGACAAAAGAGACATTCAACCAGTTAACACACGAAATAATGGGGCAATCGCCAGTATTCCAAATGACTCGGCAGTAGAAGTGAGTTGTATTATTACAAAAGACGGTCCTAAACCAATTGTGATGGGAGATCTTCCTGTACAAGTTCGTGGGTTAGTCCAACAAATCAAGTCATTCGAAAGAGTAGCAGCGGAAGCCGCAGTAACAGGGGACTACAATAAAGCAGTTCTTGCGTTAACGATTAACCCCCTGTCTCCTTCTGACACCATTGCCAAAGAAATTGTAGATGAGATGTTAGAAGCACATAAAGAGTTTTTACCTCAGTTTTTCCAAAATGTTACATCCTAAAAATACACCAGTAAACGTTGACACTGGAATAATCCGATGATTGCCAAAAGGGCTTGGGAATGAAAAATTCCTAAGCCCTTTCGAGTTGTTCAATTTTATTCGTGTAAAAAGCTTTTGGTTTTCTCGTCATGTTCCTAGCAGAGGCTAATCCCATTTTTGCTACTCGTTCCTACTGTCAAGAGTAAAGTGGACTTGTACCACTGAGTTATCACATACGCCAAGCGCATACCAAAAACCAGTAAAAGGAAATAACACTTCTACTGGCATTTAACGGTGATTGGATTCAATTTAATTTCAAACGTCATTTTTGCAGTCGTTTCTCCAACAGAGCTTGTTGCTTTTCAAAACCTGGTTTTCCAAGCAAAGCGAACAAATTTGTCTTATACGCTTCAACTCCAGGTTGATCGAATGGGTTAACCCCTAACAAATAGCTACTCATAGCGCATGCCAGTTCAAAAAAATACACCAAATACCCAAAATGATATTCGTTCAATTCAGGAATTGTAATAAGCAAATTAGGAACGCCTCCATCAGTATGGGCGAGCATCGTTCCTTGAACAGCTTTATTATTGACAAAATCAATCGTTTTCCCTGCTAAATAGTTGAGATCATCCAAATCTGTAGCTGCCGCTTCAATTGTCAATTCTTCGCGAGCTTTTTTCACATTCAATACCGTTTCAAATAAGTTGCGACGCCCCTCTTGAACATACTGTCCCACGGAATGTAAATCGGTCGAGAAATTAGCCGAAGCTGGAAACAATCCTTTACCATCTTTTCCTTGACTCTCTCCAAAAAGTTGTTTCCACCATTCCGCTACAAAATGCAACGAAGGCTCGTAATTGACAAGCACCTCTGTCGTCATCCCTTTATCGTATAAAATGTTCCTCACAACAGCGTATTGATACGCTTGGTTCGTGACAAGAGAAGGATCATTAAAATCGTTTTGAGCAGCAAGAGCCCCATCCATCATTGATTGAATAGACAGTCCACTGACTGCGATCGGTAAAAGGCCAACAGCGGTCAGTACAGAAAAACGCCCACCTACGTCATCTGGGATAACAAAACACTCATATCCTTCGGTCATCGCGAGTGTTTTAAGAGCCCCTTTCATTTTATCGGTTGTTACATAAATTCGTGATCGTGCTTCTTCTTTTCCATACTTCTCTTCCAGGAATTTTTTTAAAATACGAAAAGCAATCGCTGGCTCTGTAGTTGTTCCTGACTTTGAAATGACATTGACAGAGACATCCTTCCCTTGGAGTAAGGAAAGCAGATCGCTTATATACGTAGAGCTAATATTGTTGCCAACAAAAAACACTTGCGGTCTTTTTCGTTGTTTAGACGATTGTATATTATAAAAGGAATGATTTAGTGCCTCGATCGCGGCTCTTGCCCCTACATAAGAACCACCTATCCCGATGACAAGTAGGACATCGCTATCAGCCATTATTTTTCGAGCAGTCGCTTGAATTCGTGAAAACTCCTCTTGATCATACTTCTGTGGTAGATCAAGCCAACCTAGATATTCGCTGCCTGCTCCTTTTCGACTATGTAATGAATGATGCGCCGATGTAATAAAATCTTGCTTGTACTCCATTTCATGTTGCCCCATAAATCTCAACGTTTGATCGTACTGAAAACAAATTTTTTCCATCTTAAAAGCCTCCTTCATACCTGTTTCATACCACTGTACAAAATGTCTCTTCAAAAAGCAAACAACTAAAAATAAATGGATAGATGGCACAGTTCCCTTTTACTATTGATAAAAAAGAGGTAAAACTTTGATCGTTGGCCATGTAGGCTGAGAGCATAACAGTTACACCGCGTAGGCTAAAAGAAATGGTTGTATCGACCCCTGCAAACATTAAAATGGCCTGCTCAATTTCTCCCCGTTGCACCAAAAATACCTACTTTCAATGCATGCACCTCCGAAATAAGTTAAAAGAAGGCGGAAACTCATTCACTTATCGAATGAATTTCCGCCTTCTATTTATGCACTGGACGTGTAAATATATTAATATCCAATCAGGCGTGTTGATTAGGAAAAAATAGGTTTATTATTGATCGATGAAAGGGTTT
>NZ_JARVRU010000171.1:0-31384 GCF_030209535.1 Lysinibacillus sp. fls2-241-R2A-57 | reverse complement strand
AAAGCACTTCATTCCTCCCAGCTCTGAAGAAGTGGGCTTCCTGAAGGTCAATTCTGTGATAAAGAGTTGGTCTCTTGTGTTTCAGGTCATACAACTGCAGCCGTAGCAGCAATTCGTGCATTCTTCGGACCACAAGCAATATTCTGTTAGTATGAATGAAAAAGCCTTTGAAGGAATCAACCCTTCAAAGGCATTTCTAGACGCTTTTTTGAATAAAATTATGTTCAATGAAAATATATAAATACAAGCATATAGACACTATTAACATCCCTAAGCTTATGACAAATAAACCCATTCCACTCCAACTACCTATAACAAACGACATAAGAACAGCGATTCCCCAAAAAATAAGTGTTATCATGGTAGCTTTTCTTTTATTTTTAACGACTAACATACTTATCACAAATACTATCACATTAGCAAGAAAACCTATACCAATTGGAATTAGAATATCCATTTTCTTATCCCATTCCTTTCTTTGCTTCGTTTAAATAAGTTTTAGCCTAACTCTTATTGTGTATTATACAAAAAATGAAAAAGAATCAATATGGATTAAAAATACTCCCTTTAGATAAGCTAATCTGTCTAACTAATAGGGAGTATTTTTTTATGACGAGCTCCAATGAAATAGTAAAAATAAAGCAATGAATAAAATGATAACAGCAATAATAAAAGCGATGTAGGTACTAGCTTTACCTGTTTTATTTTTCATTAACTTTAAACTCAGCACTATATTGATGATTGATAATGGGAACGCTAGCCAAACTCCTAAGTTGCCTATAAGTTCAATTTGAATTGGTGAATGATTGTAAAAATAATAATAGGTGATACCTAAAATAAGTAAAATTGTCAGCACAATATTGATGGATGCAATTTTATTGTTGCTGATCATAATCTCCTCCAATCAATCCCTTTATGATCTATAGTATGCTTTTGAAAAATAATGTGATAAAGAAATTCAGATTCATGGATTTGATTATGATAATTAAGTACATATTATCATTTTTACATATTTTGGGCAATGAGGTGGGGAGTGGGTCATCACCAAAAGTTGTGGATGACATTTGTTAAAACATATGCCATTTATTAATTGATCTTCGTTCCGACTGGATGACTCCTTGGGGATTAGCGTTACAGATGAGACCCTGCGGCGTGCATGTAGAGGAACGAAGACTAAGAGCATCACATCCTGGATTTATCGAAACAAAATCGCTCTTTATCGAAACTATTTGAGCTTTTATCGAAACAAAATCTCATTTTATCGAAACTTTTTGGGCTTTTATCGAAAAACAAGCTCTTTCTATCAAAGAAATCAACCACACGTTATGGTGAAGAGCCAGGGGAGTGGAGCACAGTTTATTTCAATTGAATAAAACCATTTCCAACCTGATTGATCGAGTCATACACATACTTAGGCATCAAATGCGGACATCCGGGTCACGAAAAAAGATTTAAGATAAACACCCACCAAATTTTGGTAGTCCAACCCCTAAATTATTCGGAGGGTTTATTTGTAAATAGATCATATTTCCTTATCTTGAGGCTGACAATATTCCCTCAATAAATTGGAAGAAACACTGGCATTTTTAATAAGATTTATTAGTAAATCGCGTTCTTTTGGAGTCAGACTGTCATTCGTTAAACAATTTGAATAAAATGATTGAACTTCTCTTGCTTTACAGTAACAAGTCATTAATTTTTCAATTTCCATGCGGATCACCCTCCTTTTTTGTAATTAAGAGATTTTATAACTTCAGATAACTCCATGATGACAGCTTCTAATTTATCAATTTTCCTTTCAAATCGAATGAACAGATAGACTGTTATGGCAATTGGGAATCCAAAATTTCCTATTAAGCTTATCCACATTGGAACATTTTCCGGTGTCATAATGTAAACCAACTCCTTCTCACTCTAAAATAGTAGTACAAGGTGATACTCCGATCCGAGGAAGGTGTTGCAGAACTGTTAGGCTATATCACCAAAATTTATACTGTAATATGTAAAGAGGATCCTTCCTTAATAAAAACAACCTGACAGTTTAAAAATATTATTTTGTGATGGTTTCATTTCTATTGTGTTTGTCCCCTTTTTAGAAAAAAGGAGGACTTTAAAATGAAGTATGCTATAACGGTATTTTCAAGCGATGGATGTCAATATTGCGTTAGGTTAAAGGAATGGTTAGAAGAAAATAATATAACTTACCAAGTGTGTTGATTAGGAAAAAAATAGGTTTATTATTGAGTGGTAAAAGGATTTTTTCGTTACTGCTTTTCCGATATATTTCCATTTTAACTGATTGTAGCGTAGGGCTACTCGACTCCCGCGGGAAAGCGAGACAGACGAGACCCTGCACGGAGCAGAGCGGAGGAAGCGGCCGACGCTCGCCCGCAGGAAAGCGAGTAGCCCGTAGCGGAAATCAGCCTCTTTGAATGTATAAAAATGGTTAATCAACACGCCTGATAACTTACATCAATAAAGATATTACTGATGAGCATGTATTGAATGAATTTAAGCAATATGAAATCAGCGCTATCCCATTTACTTTATTAGTCACTGATAGTAAAGAAGAGAGAATTATTGGTTATCAGCTAGAAAAAATAAAAGCTATTTTAGATAGTTGAATTAGTTGGTTTAAATCACCTTTTTTGTATAAAAGGTGTTTTTTTATTCGTTTTAGGAACATTTGTTCTTATTTTGGTTTATAATATAGAGACTACATTCACTTTATATAGAAAGAAGGCGGATATTTAGGAGGGATTATTAAATGGATAATGATAACCAAAAAATAGAGGAGTTCTTTTACAAAAATAATGAACGGGTTAACAATCCAATTATAAAAAGCTTTTTGTCGGATGCTAAAAATCTTTATTTGGTGCAAAAAGCGATCTTAAATCCAACTGATAGTAATAAGAAACTCGTTGATGAATCTTTTCAGGCTCACTATATAAATATTAGGAAGATCAAATATGTCAGTAATTTGATTCATTTTTTTAGCCTAGATTTTGATAAAAAAAGAAGAAGGCTACAAAATCGTTCTTTATTAATATTGGATAAGGGCTTATCAGAAGAAGGTGGCACGACAGCAAAAGAGCTAATCGAGGATGAAAGCAATGAAAAGGAACTTAATAATATAGTCGGTGATGGGTTATTGGACAATATTGAAGATGAACAGCTTTTGAAGTCCTTGCAAAAGTTAACAGTGAAACAGCTTCAAATTTTGGAGCTGATTTATGTAAAAGATCTTTCTACAAAAGAAATCGCACAAACGTTACAAACAACACCACAGAATATATCAAATCTTCACAGGAAAGCTTTAAATAAACTCAATAATACTCTCAGAAAAAAGGGGGACTGATTTATATGACGAACTTAGAGAACCAACACATCAAAGAGACTCTTACAATTATAGAGAATTTCACACCTAGAATTAAACAATGTCTGTACAATACAGACTATCAAGAAAGGGAAGACTTGGAACAAGAAATTAAATTAAAAATTATAGAAAAGCTGGCAACAGTAAAGTTTCAGAATGCACCTAGTTTTTGGGATTTTTTCTCGTGAACCTTATGAGAAAAGAAAGAGCGTTAAACTCATACATCCAAATTCAAGTAGGGCATTATCATAAATGGACAAGACAAAAAGAGTAAGCGCTTTTCAACTTGCTCTTTTTTGCATCCCCGAGCAGTTAGAGTCGTAGGTGGATCATATCCTGGGCATCTGCGAGCAATTAGAGTTGTAAGCTGATCCAACCCGGGCATCCCCGAGCAGTTGGAATTGTAAGCAGATCATATCTAGGGGCATCTCTGAGTTGCAACTAGGTCACTTTTTCGTCATACTTAAGAAATGGAACTTTATACCCAATTTAGAGATAATACGTTTGCTAATTTTCTCTATAAAGCTAACAACAGGATATTTGTTAGTTATTAGAAAAAATGATGCGTTTTGTTGAATTTATTGAAAAAAGTCACCTAATTTATAGCAAAAATCATGCATGTATTTTCTGGAATTACATGAAGATTTATTAAATTTCTTTGTTTTGAAAAATAGGACTTTATAATAATTTTGAATTACTTACATATTTTTATAGATTTGATAACGGTTGTTTTAGTACACTAAAATTATGAATTGAAAGGGGAAGAACTATGAAAAAGACATTATTAGCTGGCGCACTTGGTATTGCATGTTTTACAGGAGGTTTTGGATTACAAGCAAATGCTCAAGAAAATGTAGACCTTGCTAACGTTATCCACCCTAAGCAGGTAGTTGCAGCAGCTACTCAAGTGCAAGCAATGAGCTACCAAGATATTTACAAAACACTTTTACTTTCTAAGTTAAACTATGACGATAAAGAAATGACTTTAGTATGTACAAAGGATAGTATTACAGTAAAAATATCTTTACAAGGGCTTATGAAATACTCTGAAATGAGTGCAGAGGAGCAAAAAGAGTTTAAAGAGGTTTTCGGTGACTCTATGCAAATGAAATTCTCTCCATCTGGAAATTCATTCAAAGCAGAAATGTTTGCACAAGGAAGATGGCAAACTTTAACTGATGCAGAATTGAATGATTTTATAGCATCGATTAGTGAGGATTCTATAGACTTAAAACCAGGCGGTTACTTCACAGACACTATTGGACATTGGGCTGAGAGCTATATCCAATTACTTTACCAAGCTGACATTATTAAAGGAACATCGGCTACAACATTTAATCCAAATGGACAAGTAACACGCGGACAATTAGCTTCTATGATTTTCCGTGCTGGTGGATTAGATGTGAAAGAAGATTACGAAGGCCCTGCTACATATAAGGATTTAGGGAAATACCCAGGTGCTAAGGAAGTAGCGATTTTAGAGGATTATGGCTTAATCGGTATTTTTGATGGTGCTAATTTTGAGCCATATAAACCTGTAACACGTGAGGAAATGGCCTATGTAACAGCAAGTTTATTAGAGTCAATGGAATTTGATGTGGCTAAGGCTAACAAAAATAACACATTTGCAGACAAAAACCAAATGCGTAAGGAAACTGTAGAATCAATCGGTTTATTACAACAATTAGGTGTTGTTGACGGAGCAAGTGGTAAATTTAATCCAAAAGGTAATCTTACACGTGCACAATTCTCTAAAATTTTATCACTTACATTATTAGCAGCAGCTGATGAAGAATAATACTATTCTTCATTAAAGTGAAAAAAGCAATCCACATTCTTTTGGTGGATTGCTTTTTTATTCGACTAGCATATGAAATACGTAACTTAATAAATAACCTAATGAAATATTTGTTAAAAAGGATTTTCGTGTAACTGAACGAAAATGATGCAAAATAAATTCTGAAATACTGGCGGTTCCAAGCAACCCGATCGATATGCCCATTAGTAGCCCTTGTTCCTTTTCAGTTAAATCCCAATATTGACCAATCTGTATAAAAATACTAAAGAAAATTGAAAATGCTATGAAATAAAGAAAGAGTCTCCATAACCTTTCTCCTTGTGATAGTAATGCAGTTGAAAGTGCGAAGCCTTCTGGTAGATGATGTAGAATAATTGATGCTGTAATTGTAATACTTAATGCCGAGTTCGCTAATAAATTTCCGACAGTGAGACTAATAGGAATGGTATGGATAATGATGGCGATTGTAAGTATCGTTACAGAGGGGTTTTGTGTATGGGAAGTGTGAAATAAACTATGGAGTGTTTGAAAAATTAAATAGCCAACAAGAATTCCAAGTATAAGACCAAATGATTTGTATAGTTGAAAAGAAGAAGGAATGACGTCTAATACAAGTAAGCCAACTAAAAATCCACCACATAATAATGATAGTCCTTGGGTTGTATGCTGAAATAGCTTAGAAAATACCCAAGCTATAGCTCCTCCAATGCTAACACTGAACAAAAGAAATCCACCTAATATTATTGCATTCAACTGCAAATTTCCCCCACCCCTCAAATACTTTAAGCCGTTTTACAAAATATATGCTAAGTAGAAATGAATATGATAAGCGGAAGTTTTAGAAGAAAAGGAATCAATTTATTAAAAGGTTATATGATCAGAGAATCTAGGTTTATCGAAATCTGAGTAAAAGCTTGAATGCACAAAATTTTCTTGAACAACACGCCAAGTAGAAACAGACATTAACAACGAATTATAATAAGGTTTAATTGACTGAAAATTCATTTAACTTTATACTCTTTAAGTAATACCAGATTCATTGATTTAGTTACTACTAATGAAGGTGAGGAATGTAAGTATGGAATGGGATGCGAGTTATGATGTAGTTGTCGTAGGTTCAGGAGCAGCAGGATTAACAGCAGGTCTGACAGCAAAGCTTCAGGGCATGAAATCACTAGTCATTGAAAAGACAGATCGTTATGGTGGGGCTTCTGCCTTGTCTGGTGGTGCACTATGGATTCCAAATAATCATGTGATTAAAGGTGAGGGTGTTCCAGATACACATAAACTAGCGCGTTTATACTTAGATTCAACGATTGGCAATCGTGTGCCAGAGGCTTTGAAGGAAGCTTATATTACACGGGGACCAGAAATGTTAACGTTTTTAAATAATCATACGAGGCATATGCGTTTCCAATATGCTAAAGGTTATTCAGATTATTATCCTGAAAAACCAGGTGGCTTACCTCAAGGACGGTCAATTGAGCCACGTATTTTTGATTTGAAGAATATGGGCTCATTAGCAGAGACGATGCGTCGTGCGACAATGTCCACTAAAGGTTTTACGATGAATAGCTATGAATTTCATAAGGTAAATATGATTAGACGTACAACAAAGGGGAAAACGACAGCGTTAAAACTAGGCATGCGATTGGTGAAGTCGAAAGTTACAGGAAGTATGCTTGTTGCATTAGGGGAGGCATTAATTGCTCGTTTACGAATGTCACTTGCTGAAGCGAATGGAGAGCTGTGGATCTCGACTGCTTTTAAAGATTTCATCGTTGTAAATAATCGGGTGACTGGAATCGTTGTAGAGCGAGATGGGCAGGAAATGCGTATTGAAGCAAAGCGTGGAGTTGTGCTTTCTTCAGGTGGTTTTTCTCATAATCAAGCATATCGCGAAAAATATTTGCCAGTACCAACAAACGCAAATTGGACTTCTACGCCAGAAGGACAAACGGGTGACATTATCGAGCCAAGTGTGAAAATAGGGGCGACACTAGATTTAATGGATAAAGTTTGGGGAGCACCTTCCGTTATTGATCCACAAGGACATCCTTTCTTCTTAGTTGCAGATCGAGGAGTTCCTAATATGATGGTTGTAGATAGTGCAGGAAAACGTTATTTAAACGAAGCGGCACCTTATCATGAATTTGTAGACAATATGCATATCCACCATCAAAAAACAAACAAAGCGATACCTTCTTGGATAGTAATTGATGCAACAGCAAAGAGTCGTTATATTTTCACTGGGCTTTTCCCAGGGCAAGCTTTCCCGAAAAGTTGGTTTGATAAGGGTATCGTGAGAAGTGCGCAAACAATTGAAGAGCTTGCATGGCAAATGAATGTTCCTCCAGAAAATTTAGTGGACACTGTAGAGCGTTTTAATGCTTTTGCTCGTAATGGTCATGATGATGATTTCCTTCGAGGCGATAGTGCCTATGATAATTATTATGGAGATCCTACATTGAAAAATCCAAACTTGGCAGAACTGGAGAATGCTCCATTTTATGCACTTCGTTTATATCCAGGAGATATTGGAACGAAGGGTGGATTAGTGGTGGACGAACAAGCTCGTGTTGTACGAGCAGATGGTACGGCAATTGAAGGTTTGTATGCCTCAGGAAATTGTTCAGCCTCTATTATGGGCGAAACATATCCAGGACCAGGCGCAACATTGGGACCTGGTATGACATTAAGCTATATTGCAACAACGCATATGGCAAATGCAGTTAAAAAGGAACATTCAACGATGCTAGAGGTATAAAAGATGCTATTTGTAGACCTAAGTTCAGTATTTTGCTGGATTTAGGTTTTTTGTTTATGGTCATTCAATTCGAAAGGGTTCTATAAGATAAATGCTAGGAATATAGTAGCTATTAAGTGTTAAATTTGTTATTTGATGGCCTTAGTTGGAACGGAAAACAACATATTGATGAGCCGTAAAATAAAAAGGAGTGATTCAGGACGTGCTATCTTATAGACTCGTAACAACGATTGAAGAGTTAGAGTCCTATAAAAGTACTTGGTCAGAGATACTTGAACGTGAAAAAAACGATAATCCATTCATTGAGTTTGAATGGGTTTCGACATGGTGGACGACGTTAGGTGTTAATGACAATGTAGAGATTTACATAGTCGAGCAAAAAGGTGTAGCAGTAGCATTTTTCCCATTTGTTCGTTGTGTACGATTTGGTGGTATACAGTATTTTGTTTTTTTAGGACAAGGGTTAGCTACTTATATGGAAGTCATTGCAGAGAAGCAATGGAAAGAACCTGCGATTGAATACTTACTAAAGGAGCTTTCTCGGAAATATAAACGGTTTATTATAGCGTTACATGGCTTATTGGAAAGTAAAAATACATCTCAAATATTAGAAAAATATGCAATAGAGCATCAGGTACCTCATTCTATTTTTCGTACGGTCACTTCTTATATTGATTTTCAATCTATAAAACTTGAGGATTTTCTCTATAAGCATCGAAAAAAATTTAAAACGATTCATCGGCGTGAAAAAAAGTTACAGGCACTTGGTCAAGTAACCTTTCAAGAGGTACATTGTGAAAGGTTAGTGGGCATGTTTGACTTGTTTGCGAGAAGATGGCAGAAGAAGATCGATAAAAGTGGATTTACAGAACAACAAACGCGGCGCTTTTTTGAGCGTTTGGCAACGGAGAAATGTAACGCTTTACGAGTAGAAGTAGATAGTCTTCAATTTGAGGGGCATTGGATCGGCTTTACCATTGATCTTTGCTGTAGGGATCGGAATTTTTGTCAGGCGATGGGACATGAGCCTGATTTCAATATTTTTGGACCAGGTCGTTTAATAGAGCGAGAAAATATGCTCAAAGCACATGCTTCGAACTATCGTTTCTATGATTTAGGCAGTGGTTATGAGCCCTATAAGTTTGAATGGTACACACATGTTGATTTTACTAGAAAATTTATGATGAGTACGAAAGGCAAAAGGGAACGCACTTTAAGACTGATAATGGTTTTGTTTGCTAGATTGAAAGGTCAATTAACGAATAAGCATCAGCTCGTAAAATTGAAACGAGATCGATTAGGAGAGCTACGCTATTTTTTTAAAAATGCCCGTCCAAAGGATTGGTTCCATTCTTTCAAGAAGGCGATTAATCGCATGATAGCTATTCATATTTTTGATATTTATGTTGCTGAGAATGGTCGATGTCAACCTACATCAAGCTTTAATGAAGTTTGTATTCGGGATGTCATGGCAAGTAATAAACGTGCTAACTATGTTTCGAACTATCATAAGGGCTATCGGATTTTCAGAAATAGCACAAACGAAATAGCTTATTTAAGACATGATCAACTATTTTGTGAAGAAGCGACCGGATTTACACACAAGCTTCCATCCAATGTTTCATACATTCAGGGAAATAATCATCAGCTGTCCGATATCTTTGCTAAAGTGCAGGAGGAAGGAAGAACCGTCTGTACATCAGCTTATTGGTATGAAGGGAAAAGACGACGAGCGCTAATGCAGTTAGGATTTCAAAGGGTAGAGAGGATCACAATAATTCAATTATTTAAAAAGAAAAAGATATACCGCCAAGAAAACAATTGGTTAAAATATCACCAATTACAAGGGCGTAGTTTTATTCATCTATGGCATTTATCGCTATTGCCTTTATTAATTTAAAAAATCCCCAGCGTTAATGAAGCGACGCTGAGGATTTTTTATCTTTATTTGGCTAGATCATTAAAAGTGTATACCTGGTTTATCACTAAGCTTGCAGCCTGTGCCATACTTTGCTTTTAAAGCACCTTTAAAATTTGTTTGTTCAAGTTCAGGATATGCCTGTTTCCAAACTTCAAACACATTGTGACTTGAAGCAGAGCCGTCCTTTGTTAGTCGAACAATATGGAAACCATATTCATCATTGCATCGAGCTAATGGACGATTTTCGCGCACTGTAATGATACGACCACTCGCTGTAACATCATAAATGCCCTCATAGCCTGAAATAGCACGTCTTTCTTCATTGAAGTCAGCTGTTTCTTCTTTTTGAACTTCATTTTTCTCTACAGGTTTAGTTGCTTCTTTAACCTCGTTTTTTTCAACTGGTTTAGCTGCTTCTTTGACTTCATCTTTCTCTTCAGTCTTAGCCTCTTCATTATTTTGAGTAGGAAGCTGTTCCACAATGACAAAATCCTTATTTGAAGCTTTGTCGCTCATTGTAGCCATTACGTTCATAATAGAACCTACATAACGCAATGGTTTATCTTTGCCTTCTTCAAAAACAAAAATATTATAATCGGTTTTATTCATTTTTTTCATAATAATATTTCCTGTTGTAATAGTAAAACCGATAAATTTGTTCTTTTTAAGTGCTTGTACTGCTTGTTGCTTTGTTAAAATCATTATTAAATCTCCTAAAGAATTGTTTTTTCTATTCTACCATAAAATTAGCTTTTCTGTTTTTCTTAAAGTTTTTGATGTTTTATTATTGTTCTGGTGATTTTTAAGGAGTGTCCAAACATCCGCTGAAATAGAGGAACTCAGCCTAAGAAAGCCACGTCCTGTGACAATTTATCTGTGCGAAAGCGAAGCGACAGCAACACGGTTTTATCTGTGTGAAAGCGAAGCGACAGCAACACGGTTTTATCTGTGCGAAAGCGAAGCGACAGCAACAACAACAATACAAGATTGAGTGACCAACATCATGTTGCTGAAGCTACGTTAGCACTATGCTTTCGCAGAAAAAAACATTTGTTGGACCAAAGCCTCTGACTGATGTGTTGTGGGAATAGCCCTATCTATGATAAAAAATTAGTGTTCATTTAACCTATCTATTCTCTTGAAATAGTAATATTACTTTTTATAAGGCTTATCACTATAACGGGAGGGTGGTTTTCATTTTGATTTGGGGGGAGATTCGAACCGCTCGGGTGTGGGGCAAAAGTGATCGGGTAAAGCCCCAAACCGCTCGGGTAAGCCGAAAAAGTGATCGGGTAGCGCCTCGAACCGCTCGGGTAAGGAGCAAAAGTGATCGGGTAACGCTCCGAATCGCTCGGGTAAGCCGAGAAAGTGATCGGGTAACGCCCCGAACCGCTCGGGTAAGCCGAAAAAGTGATCGGGTAGCGCCCCGAACCGCTCGGGTAAGCCAAAGATATGTAAGTAACTCTTATACTACAAAATCAAAAGGAGGATTTTTTATGGTTCAACATTTATTTAGTATGGATTTAAAATGGTCGGAGGGGAGAAATGGGGCAGGTAATATTGTTGCGGACAATTTAAAAACGGAAATTTCTATTCCTCGAGAAATGAATGGGCCAGGGATTGGGACAAATCCTGATGAAATGCTGCTTGGAGCAGCAGCCACTTGCTATTTAATTACACTGGCTACGCTACTTGAAAATTCGAAGATTGCTGTGTTGGATTTGTCTATGCAAGCTGAAGGTTTTGTTGATGTTACGAATGGTATTTTTACTTATGAGAAAATCGTACATAAGCCAAGAATTGTTGTACAAGATTTATCTGAACGTGAGCAAAAACGAATGGTTCGATTAGCTGAGAAGGCTGAACAAACTTGTATGATTAGTAAGGCATTAAAAGGAAATGTTCAAATTACGTGCGATGTGCAAATTATACAAGGGTAAAAAGGAACAGCTCATTTAATGGCTGAACATATAAAAATGGGAGGAGTTATTCAAAAATGTTTTTGAAATAACTCCTTTTTTGACTCATCACATTTGTTAAAAATGTATGCCATGTATATAAGCTGAAACGGAAATCCCCCACGTTATGGTCCATTTGACTTAATTTTTATATTTTATTATGTAAATGCTTTTCGAAAGTAGTTCTATATATGTCCCAGATGAATATATAAAGTTAAGTGCAAAAAAAATGTAAAGGATGATGAATTGCACGAGCAGTCAGCTCAAACTATCACATTTTATAGTCAGTATGGGAAGAGAATTTTTGATATTACGGGGGCACTCCTATTATTTTTCATGACCATTCCTCTTATGTTAGCTGTATTCCTCATTTTACTTATTAGCACAGGCCGCCCTTTTTTCTTTAAACAAATCCGTACAGGCTTGGATCATCAGCGCTTTGTTATTTGGAAGCTACGGACAATGACCATACAGGCAGTTCCGGTAAAGATGCCTACTATTTGTGCAGACGGTATTCCGGATGATTATTACTTTAAAACTGAACAGGATACACGAATCACGAAGGTTGGGGCTATTCTTCGGAAGTTAAGTATTGATGAAATTCCACAGCTCATTAATGTCTTAAAAGGAGATATGAGTATTGTTGGACCACGACCAGAAGTTCCAACTATCACAAATGCTTATAACACTGAACAGGCACGACGTTTAGAAGTAAAGCCAGGTTTAACAGGGCTTGCACAAATTAACGGCCGCTCTAATATTTCTCACGGACAAAAAATTTCATATGACCTAGAATACGTTGAAAATTATTCCTTCTGGATGGATTTGAAAATTATCATCAAAACACTTTACGTAGTGTTAGCCAGAACTGGTGCTTATTAAAAAATAAGGAGTGTTAGTACTGAAGATCGTTCAGCTTATAACACGTATGGATAAAATTGGAGGAGCGCAAAAGCATGTGGAGGCACTTGCCATAAAATTAAAGCAAGACGCTCACGAGGTAACTATTGTAACAGGTCTTTATGATCCATCATTATGGCGCTTAGAAGAAGAAAAAATTGATGTTATCAGTATCCCAGCCATGCAGCGAGCAATTCATTTAAAAAAAGATTTACAGACCTTTTGGCAATTGAGGGCGGTATTTAAAAAAGTAAAACCACATATTATTGCAGCACATTCATCGAAGGCGGGCGCAATTGGACGTGTGGTAGGTAGTCTTTTACGCATACCAACTGTTTTTACGGCCCATAGTTGGAGTTTTACAGAGGGCGTACCGCATAAGAAAAAGCTTATGTATAGTCGAATGGAAAAGTCAGTTCAGCCGTTAACAGCTAAAATTATTACGGTATCTGACTATGATCGTAAGCTAGCATTAACGAAAAGAATTGCGCCTGCTCATAAAATGCTGACGATTCATAATGGCATCGAGCAAAAAGAAATGCGAGTAGCCCCTAATAGAGAGAAAGAGGAGCATCCACTCATTGTCATGGTTGCTCGCTTTGAAGTGCCAAAAAGACAAGATTTATTGTTAGAGGCTTTAGCGGAGCTTTCTGATATTCCTTGGCGTCTTCAATTGATTGGTGATGGCTCGTTACGTCCTGATTTAGAAAAATTTGTTGTTAATAAAGGCTTAACGGATCGTGTCTCGTTTTTGGGCAATCAATTAGATGTCATATCTTCGCTTGAGGAAAGCCATTTGTTTGTCTTGCTATCGGATTGGGAGGGCTTACCGATTTCAATTATTGAAGCAATGCGGGCAGGGCTTCCGATTATCGCCACAAATGTAGGTGGCGTCAATGAGCTAATTTCTGATCAGGAGAATGGATTTTTAATTAACCGAGATGATTCAGGTTTACTAAAGAAAAGGATCAAACAATTGTTAGTGGATGAGAATTTGCGTCAACAAATGGGGGACGCTAGTGAACGCCGCTTTTTAAGGAATTTTACGTTTCTACCAATGTATCAGAAAACTCTATTTGTCTACGAACAGGCTGTATCAAAGTCGGCAAAGAAAGGTGATTAATTTGCAATTAATTCGTATTCGAACAGATGATGAGCTTATGTGGTACAAGGATATTTGGGATGAAATTTTAGCAGCTGAGGTTAATGATAATCCATTTATAGAGTTTGCTTGGTTTTATAACTGGTGGCAAATTGTTGGGCGAAGAGCGCGTGTTGAGCTCTATGCTGTTGAGGAAGATGGTCAGATCATTGCCTTTTTCCCATTCACGGTTCAACTTCGGTGGGGGATAAGAATTTATTCCTTTGCGGGAGAAAATATTGCGAATTATTCAGGTGTTGTAGCGAAAAAAGAATGGCTGTTACCCGCTACGACCTTTGTATTTGATCAGCTCATCGAAAAGCATAAACATGTCATATTTTCGTTTCATGGATTATTGGAAAGCAAAGAGTCTACAAAGGTGATCGAACAATATTTTGTTGAAAGGCAGTTACGCCCGAGTATTTTTCGTGTTGTAACACCGTATCTTGTCTTTCACGATATAGATTTCCATCATCATTTCAATCAACGTAGAAAATTGCATGGCGTAGATAGAAGAGAACGAAAGCTACGGAGATTAGGCTCATTAATGCGGAAAAGACCTTCGCAGGACGAGCTGTGGCAAATGTTTAGATTATTTGATCGACGATGGGCAAAAAAAATAGATACAAGTGATTTTACGAAAGGCAAGAAAAAGGATTTTTTCGAACACTTAACACTTCTTAAAGGAGAGGCATTGCAAGTCGAGGTAGACGCACTTGTTTTTGAAAACCAATGGATTGCCTTCACCTACGGAATTTGCTGTCGTGGACGTTATGTCACTTACGCCTTGGCGCATGAGCCGACATTTAATATATTTGGGCCCGGCCGATTAGTGAATCAGGAAACGATCAAGCGAACCTATTCTGAAAACTATCAATTGTTCGATATGAGTATTGGCTATGAGCCTTATAAGTTCGATTGGCGCTCTAGTATTGATTTTACAAGGCGTATGCTCGTAAGCAGTGGAACGAAGCGCGCAAAGTTATTGGCGAGTCGTTTTTTGCTGAAGGAAAGACTAAAGGAATTTTTAAAAGGCAATCATCGGATCGTTGAATGGAAACGCAATACGCTCGGTCAATTACGTTACTTAGTAAAGTATGGGAAAGTAAAAGATTGGCTAGAATATGGACAACTATTCGTAGAAAAAATTATTCGTTTTAAGCAAGTGGATTTGTATGAATTATCCCCATCAGATAGTGTCACACCACATCGACCTGTAGGAGATTTGTTTGAGGAGTTATCGATACAAGAGGCGATGCAACTTGATGAGGAAGAGACTATTTCTTTATTTTATAAGGGATACACCATTTATAAAGATTCCTTTGCTGAAAAGAATAAGGTTGCGTTTGCGTTACATGCTATGAACTGGCGTGTAGATGAATTGCAAATTGTTGAAGCATTGCCAAAGCAGACATATTTTTTAACCTATGATGTTTATAAAAATATCGATATTATAACAGCTTTTTTCCAAAAAATGAAACCTGCACAAACACTTTGGGTTACTGCAAGCTTTTGGCAACGGCGAAAGCGTAAACGATTATTGCAGCTAGGCTATAAACGTATTTCTCGAATGAAACATTTTAAATGTGCTCGTTATGAGCGAAATCATGTAGAAAAATACACAGAGAGTGGGGGCGATGTTCATTCTGTCCATTAAAAGTAAGCGATGGAATATCGCAATGCAGCATTTTTATTTTGCAGAAAAGCCAGCCAATGTTAGAAAATCAAAGAAAGTTGTTGGTTATACACATTCACTTGTACCGAGCCGTAAGCTTGTTAAAAGTGAAACGGTTCATATTCACCTTACAGATAGTGAGTTAACATTGTATCTTGCTCTTTCAGAAAGTAATCGAAAAATACTACGTCGTGCACAAAAAGAATCCTATCAAGTTTTTATTTATAAAGAACCATCAGAGGAAAATTTACGAGCCTTTCAGCAGTTTTATAATAATTTTGCCAAAAGGAAAAAACTCGAGCTAATTAGTAAATCTCAAATGGAAGCCATTACGCTCCTAAAAGATAAAGGAGCTCTATGGTTGTCCGAGATTCGGAGTATTTGTGGACAAACATTATGCTATAGACTCGATATTGTACACGCTAAAAAAGCGATGTCCTATTATGTAGCGACGTGTCATTCACAATTGATGCCAGATCATTTAAAACGACCAGTTCGTTATGCAAATCGTTTTTTACTATGGCACAATTTATTGCATTTAAAGGAGCAAGGCTTTGCTCTATATGACATGGGGAAGTTGACAGATGACCAAAATGTTCGTGAGTTTAAGCAGAGCTTCGGTGGACAGGTTGTTAATGTTTATTCCGGCTACATTACCCAATCGAAAATAAGTGCACTGTTACTGGGCGTGCAAAAATGGAGGAAGTAGCAATCAAAGTAAATCGTGGGGGACTTGTCATTTCATTAGATTTTGAGCTGAATTGGGGTGTCCACGATGTCTTTAAATACGGACAATACAATAAAAACTTATACGGTGTACGTGAAGCATTGCCTAAAATACTAGGGTTGTTTGAACAATATGGCATTCATGCGACCTGGGCAACGGTTGGTTTATTGTTTGCGGAAACAAAAGCAGAAATGGCTCATTATTTACGAGGTATCCCGGTAAAATATAAAAACATGCGCTATGCAGCACATACACAACTTACAAAAGTAGGGGAAAATGAGCAAGAGGATCTCTTACATTTTGGTAAATCCTTAATTGAGAAGATTAAATGTACGCCACATCAGGAAATAGGAAGCCATACATTTTCGCATTTTTACTGTTTAGAAAATGGACAAACTGAAGCGGATTTTCGTGCAGATTTACATGCTACTGCAATGATTTGCGAAGACAATATCAATCCAATGAAGTCGATTGTATTTCCGCGTAATCAAGTAAATGAAGCATATTTCCCAGCATGTCAGGAAGTGGGATTTGTATGCTATAGAGGAAATGAAAAACATCCTTTGTATGATCCTCAAAAATTCACGAAAAAAGGTCGGCTCTTAGGTGCGAAAAAATGGCTGGATACTTATGTTAATGTAACAGGAAATCATCTAGTAACGATAGAAGAAATGCAAAAGGATTCCTTTATTAACATTCGTTCAAGTGCATTTTTAAGGCCATATTGTAGCCCATTACGATTTTTTGAAGGCTTAAAGATTAAACGTATTAAAGAGGGAATGCATGCAGCTGCAACGTCAGAAGCTTTTTATCATTTATGGTGGCACCCTCATAATTTTGGCAAGAACATGGAAAAAAATTTAGCGATGCTTGAAGAGCTTTTACAGTATTATCAGAAGTTACGTAATCAATATAACTTTCAAAGTTATACGATGTACGAGGTAGCGGAGCTTTGCCAAAATTTGTCCCGTAAAAGCCCGATTGGTGAAGACTGATAATCAATGGGGTGAAGAAGACCCGCACTGACTAATACGATAAATATAAGGAATCCATTTTGAAAAAATATTAATCAAAATGGATTCTTTATTAGTAAATCTAAGTTTCGTTTTTATAAAAAAGTTTGATCTTTTTGGCTCATCACCAAAAGTTGTGGGTGACATTTTTAAAAATATATGCACTGTATATTGGTTGATTGGAGTGGAGGCTGGGCGACTCCTAGGGGATTAGCGTCACAGATGAGACCCTGGAGCGAGCAACGCGAGTGAAGCGGCTCATCGGACGCCTCCTGGAAAGCGCCCAGTCGGAACGGAAATCAACCACACGTTTTGGTGATAAGCCATCTTTTTTCTATCTATGTTGGATTAAGGAAGATCATATCTATATAAATATACACTTGAAGTATTCTGTGGTAAAAATTCATTTGTTGTATGCAGTTGCATACATTCCACTTAGGGCACCAATTGTCTTTTTTGAGCTTAAAAGAATTGACATTTTATAGCACAAAGAATATATTTCATATATGAAATATATTTTATACCTCAGAGAAATCATCATGTGTATTATTTGGCATAAAAAGATCGTTATTTATATCTAAGTTGTCTAGTATAGACTTCATTCTCTGAAGAAAGGGTGTTTTCTATGCAAATCGAGGCAAGGGAATTATACAGTGTTATTAGAGATGTGTATCATCAATTACAGAACAATCTTGAAACAGAATTAGAACAGTTCAACATTAGCACTGTCCAATTTGGGGTAATTCAAATATTATCTGAAACGGAAAGGGCTTCTATGTCTGATCTAAATCAGAAAATTGGATGCGCTCCTAGTAATGTAACTACTATTATTCAGAGGATGAAAAGAGACGGTTTCGTAAAAACTACTAAAAATCCATCTGATCAAAGAGAAACCTTAGTATACTTAACTGAAAAAGGAAAAGAAACTAAAGAAAAAGTAGCTATTCAATACAAAGCATTTCTTAAAGAAAACTTTTCCTATTTTGATGAAGAAAAATTTATTTCTTTATTAGAAACGCTCAATGGCTATAAGCATTTTTTATCAGATCATAAAAAGGGAATAACAAAAATGTAACTAGTTACATTTTTGTTTACAAATATACTTCATATATGAAATATATTTCAAATAATTACTTCATATATGAAGTAATTTGATTATTTATTTCATATATGAAATAAAATTTAGGGTAAAGGGAGATTAATATGAATGATAGAGGAATTAAGTCTATGTTATTTACACTGGCTATTTTAGCTTTCTTTATTGGGATGGATTCTTTAGTAGTATCACCACTGATTCCTGATATTGCGAAAGCAACAGCAACACCAATTGAAAAAGGGGGTTGGCTCATTACCTCTTACGCTTTATTCTATGGACTAACAGCACCACTGTTTGGGTCAATTTCAGATAAAATTGGGCGAAAACAAATGATTGTAACTGGAATGTTTATTTTTTCAGTTGGTACCTTTTGTACTGGACTGACACAAGATTTTAATACAGTTTTGATATTTCGCGCTTTAACTGGTTTATCTGGTGCTATGGTTATGCCAAGTATTTTTGCATTGATAGGAGATAACGTACCATATAAAATGCGCGGAATGGCAATGGGTATGATCATGGGGGCAATGGTTGGATCAACTGTATTAGGTGTACCAATTGGAGCATTCTTAACGTCTATTGGAAATTGGCAATGGACATTTTATGGTATAGGAATTCTAGCACTTTTAGTGACTTTTATTACATTAGTTGCCCTACCTAAAACACCTGCCACAAACCAAATACCAGTATCAGTGCCAGTTGCAATGGTTTCAGCTATTAAGACAGCATTTACTAATCAATCTGTATTTTTTGCATTATTATCTACGTTCTTATGGACAATCGGACTACAAGGGATGTTTTCATATATTGGTGTATACTACAAAGAAAATTTTGATTACAGTGTAGGAAAAATAGGAATAGTAATTTTTTTAGCGGGTGTTGGCAGTATTATCGGTAATGTGATTGGTGGTAAACTATCTGACAAAATCGGTAAAAAAGCCGTTGTATCTATAGCAGCTGTTATTGCTGCTATTGGTGTTATTAGTTTTTCATTACTAACGGAAAATGTCGTACCCGCAATTATTGTGCATGTTTTATGGAGTACATCTATCGGTTTAGGTCAATCATCGTTAACAGCTTTAATATCAGAATTGAGTCCGAAAATTAGGGGAACCGTAATGGCACTGAACAGTTCTGCAATGTATATCGGGATGATGTTTGCATCGGCAGGTGCTTCTTGGCTTCTAGTTAATGAAAAAACATTCTTAGCAATTGGTATATTATGTGCAATCGCTAGTTTCTTAGTCTTACCAATTATTCATTACTTCATCAAAGAAGAGCCTGCTACAACCCTAGATGGAAATAACGTACAAGTAAAATAAGACTCACATTTTCTAATAGGGAGATGGGGTTCGTATCTTTTGTGTTTTATTGAATATACAACAACCAGAAATAATGAAAAGGATTGGGTAATGTGAAATGAACTGAACCCCGAGTAGGCCCACATTTGCCTAGTTTGCTATTTTTTTATAAGGGGAAATGGAGTATGAAGAATTTTTTAGAATTTAAGAGGGAAAATACTGAACTTTGACGAAACTGTATGCACTAATGGTACTATTAATATCAAAGGTAATTCTCTAGGTATATTTATCGGAACAATAAAGTAGCATAGGGCAATTGATTTCAATTTGGCTCATCACCAAAAAGTTGGGGAGGCTTTAACTTCTTTCAAAAGATGTTTGGACCCGCTGAAAAGTTACTTAAACCCGCATTCATCTCATCACCTATAGAGGCTGGGGACTTAAGCTGAAAGAAGTTAAAATATATGTCATGTGCAAAGTTGATCTTCGTTACGACTGGGCGACTCCTTGCAGCTCATCAGACGCCCACAGGAAGCTTTGCTCTGTGCGAAAGCGAAGCGTCAGAGACAAAGCGCCCAGTCGGAACAGAAATTAACCCTACGTTATAATAGTTATAGAAAAATGGCGTGAAGGAGGTAGGTTAACATGTTTATTCAACCAGAATGGCAGTATAAACAAGAAAAGGGCTCAGCTATGCATCAATGGATTAAGCAAATAGAAAATCCAATTCCAAGTGATGTAGAGATTATTTTATATGGTGCTTTATTATCGTATGGTAGTAAACCTTTCCAAAAAGCACTGTATCCAACTGCGTTTCGGAAGGCTTGGCCAAGCTTTCAATCCTATAATTTAGATGAGCAAGTCGATTTGCGCTCATTGGCAGTCGTTGATGTAGGCGATGTGGCCATCCACGAGACTGATAGAATGCTTTCAGAGTCAGCTATAGAAGCTGCGGCAGAAAGCTTAAGTACCACTTATTCTAAAAGTTTCACCTGTCTTATTGGTGGAGATCATGCGATTACGGCTTGTTCCCTAAGAGGGATAAAGAATGCTTTTCCACAGGAACGAATTGGAATCATTCAAATCGATACGCATTTGGATGCACGGAATCAGGAGGAAATTGGCTTAGCTATGGATTCTCCAATTCAGAATCTTATTGCTGCAGGGATTGTCGAGGGCAAACATATTTATAATGTCGGGCTGCACGGCTTTTTCAATTCACCAGAAATGATTCATTACGCGAAAGAACAGGGTATACATATGATTACGGTAAAGCAAATGCGTCGTGATGGTATTCAACTAACCATTCGCGAAATGCTTCGTCAGCTTATGTATGAGGTGGATCGTATATACGTATCTGTAGATTTGGACGCACTTGATATTATATTTGCATCAGATGTACCTGCTGCAACACCAGGTGGACTAACTGCCTATGAATTATTTGATATCCTCAAGCTCATTGGAGAAAATGAAGGCGTTCGCCATATTGACTTTATCTACGCGGATCCAAAGGAAGGAGATCTACGTCCAGAAACAGTTAAGATGGGCGTTACAGCATTTTTAAATTGGCTAACAGGTATTCGATTGGATCATCGCAATCGTATTTCAAAAAGAGGCAGCGCGATAAGTAGATAGTTATAAATGGGATGTGGAATAGTGGCTTGTATATATTTACAATGAAGTTTAGTGGTAGTTTGCTATAATAGAACAATGCTTAATAATGAATTACTACAATCATTGTATTGTTATAGAGAGGATTATTTATCATGACAACAAAACCAAAATTATTAATTGTTGATGGCATGGCGCTATTATTCCGTTCATTTTTTGCTTCAGCTGCGATGGGGCATTATATTCGCCTTGCGGATGGGACACCGACTAATGGTGCCCAAGGATTTGTACGTCATGTATTAACGGCACAATCTATCATGAAGCCAACGCATCTTGCCGTTTGTTGGGATATGGGTGCACATACATTCCGTAACGAATTATTTGATGGCTATAAGGCTAATCGTCCAGCACCACCGGAGGAAATGTTGCCACAATTTGATATGGCTAAAAATTTATCTGAACAAATCGGTTGGCAAAACTTCGGTGTTAAAGGGATGGAGGCAGATGATTTAATTGGCTCAATGATTACAAAATTTCAGGACGAGGCTGACATTACGGTAATTAGTGGAGACAAGGATTTACTGCAGCTTTTAAGACCATCAACGGAAATTGCTTTTACGAAAAAAGGCTACACAGAATATGACGTTTATACGCATACACGCTTTAAAGAGGAGTATGGCATCGAACCTATTCAATTTGCACAGGTCAAAGCTTTTATGGGAGATTCGAGTGATGGTTATCCTGGCGTAAAAGGGATTGGACCAAAGCAGGCACTTACGTTAATTCAAACGTATGGCTCTATCGAAAATGTTCTTACATCATTAGACGAATTAAAGCCTGGACAACGTACGAAAATTAAAGAGAACTTAGATATGCTTAATTTGTCACACGAGCTTGCAACAATTCAAACAAACGTATCAATCGAGGCAGATTTAGCGAGTTTAGTATTACCAAATTACGAGCCTCAAACGTTCGAAGAAATAGAACAACGTGGCTATACATTAATCGCCAAGCAGGCACGCTCGCTGTATTCGCTTATTTAAAAAACATCAGGTTATTCACGCAGAGTATAGAAATATGCTCTGCTTTTTTATACAAATTTTTGTAACCTTTTCCTAATCTCGAACGAATTATAAGCAAATAAGTAAAAGGAGGGGAAAGATTGACTGATTCAAATAACTTAGAATCAAGAATAGTTGAAATCTACAACTTGTATTACTTAGATGTTTATAGATTTCTTGTTTGTTTTACGGGAAATCAAAATGATGCGGAGGATTTGACCCAAGAAGTATTCATTCGTGTCTTAAAAGATTTATCGAATTTTAATAGTAACTATAATTTAAAAACATGGATTTTTTCGATCGCAAAACATGTGGCAATAGATCACTACAGAAAGAAAAGGTTTTCGGCACTATTTAAGGACGGTTTTTTTAATCAGTTTTCATCGAATGAAAAGAAGCCTGAAGAGGAGTTTGAAGTAACAGAATTAAAACAGTTTATACATGATGCCATTGCTAAATTAAAACCTAATTACAGAGCGGTAGTCATTCTTCGAGGTATTAATGAATTTTCCATTAAAGAGACTTCGGAAATTCTTCAATGTAGTGCGGCGAAAGTTAAAGTTGATTATCATAGAGCCCTAAAAGAGCTTAAAAGAAAACTGAATATTGAAATAGAGGGGGTTTTGACAAATGCAAAATGAAAAAGACTTATTTGATATATTGAAAGAAATGTACCCTCAACATCCTAGAAAGGAGTTTGTTTCTGCAACTGAGAATACTCTTAGACAACGAGCAAGGAGCATGGGCAAAAAAAGAATCATAACAAAATTCTCTGTTATTTCAAGCGTTGTTTTAGTTTGTGCATTTATTTTTTCATGGTTAATCTTCTTTAATGGAAATAGCAAAGTTTCAGACGTAGTCCAAAGTGTTGGTGGGACTTCATCGTCTTATGCAATGGACGAAAAAGAACCTGTAGTCTATATTTATCATTCACATAATATAGAATCATTTATTCCAGAGGTTTCTGCACAGCAGGTGTATAGAGAGCGGGCGTATAGTGATACTAAAAATATAACATTGGTAGGTAAAGAGTTAAGTAGAGCATTAAAGGAATTGCAGGTTCCAGCAATTCATGATGAGACAGATATAGCTGGAATCTTAAAACAAAGAGGTTTATATTTTCAGGATTCATATAAAGTTTCACGGGAAAATTTACAGAAAGTCTTAGCTGAAAATGACAGTATTCGTATGGTTTTTGATATACATCGAGATTCTACAAAAAAACGTGAATCCACAATTGAAATTAAAGGGAAAGAGTACGCAAAAATTAAATTTGTCGTATCGAAAACGAGTGGGAATTATGAAACGAATAAAACATTTGCAACTCAGCTTCATGAACAACTAGAAAAATTATATCCGGGACTATCAATAGGTGTTATAGAAAAAGGGGTCAATCCTCAAAATACCTACAATCAAGAACTCCATGATAATTCAGTATTAGTAGAAATGGGAGGTATAGAAAATACGCTGGAAGAAATGTATAGAACAACAGATATTTTTGCACAGGTTCTAGAGGATATTCTTGAGAAAAGTAAATAATTATAAGAAGAGCGTGTCCAAACATTGCAGGCACGCTCTCACTTAGTTCGGTGTGATTTTTACAAAGTTCAATACTTTCTCATTATCTTTAAAAGGGGCCGTTCGAATTTTACTTTCACGATTAGGGCCACCATTATCATGGAATATTAGAAACAGCTCATCATTTCGTATTTCATAGCCAATGAGAGGTACCCAATGATAGGCGAAGGCAGATTTTTTATCGCGCCAATTTAGGCTGAAATAGCGGTCGAAGCGTATGGCGACAGGGCGGCCTGTATCGATTTCCTGCATTGCCTCCTTTAATGTACAATCACGAATATTCCATGTTGGACGAAGCCGGCGAAGATTGCGAATTAGACGCCATTTAAATAACCCAATTTTCGTGCCACCAAGAATTTTGTAAAGCTCATTTACCGAAGGAGTCGTCTCGTCTAAATAGTTTAAGATTACGTGTACAGTTGTAGGTCCACAAGCAGAATTACGATAGTTTGGTGAAATGGATGCATCATATTGTGATTTTCCAAGTAGCGACAATTGCTGGCGCATCATAATCTCCTTTCTAAAAAGAGCTGCATTTCAATAAGAAATGCAGCTCCATTTTTCAATTATTGTTGTGCAGATAAGAACTCTGTAACTTGCTGAGGTGATTTAGCATTGGCACTGTGTAAGTGTGCTAATTTTTCACCGTTTTGGAAAATTAGTAGGCTTGGAATACCCATTACATCATATTTATCCGCAATTTCTGGAAGCTCATCGCGATTAAGTTCGTACCAGTCATATTGGCTGTACTCTTCGATAATTGGATCGATGAACATATCCATGCGTGTGCAATCTGGGCACCAGCCAGCGTAAAATTTCACTAGCACTTTTTGATCACCAGAGATCAATTCATTAAATTGGTCAGCAGTTGTAATTGTTTTCATTAGTATTTCACTCTCCTCGCTTTCCATTCTACACATTTTTATCGCAACCTGAAAGTTTTCTGTTTGGAATAATTGATATCTACTTATTGTCTTGTTTTCGCTCGTAAAAAACGAAATAAGTTGTATATTGCAAAAATAATTAGTGAAAAAAGATTGCTAAATTAAACAAAATATTCTACACTAAAAACAGAAAAAGTAGTTTTATCTTTATTCAGCAGAAGAAATGTACCTCTAAATCAGAATGGTAGCTGAACAAAGATAAGCCTCAGTCGTATGTCACAGAATACGCCACGCGTTAAACTTGAATTGAGCTAGATCAATTCAAAATCTGGACAAAAATACACTAAGGTAAACTTGATATTTTTTTGGTCAAAAAATGAATGGCTATTCATTCAATGGGAGAATAAGGGGGAATTGCTTGTGACTTACAACATTAAAAAAGCAGCTGTTCTAGGTTCTGGAGTAATGGGCTCTGGAATTGCAGCACATTTAGCAAACATCGGTATTCCAACATTATTATTAGACATTGCGCCGAAGGAACTAACAAAAGAGGAAGAAGCAAAGAATCTTTCTTTAGAGCATCCTGCAGTAAGAAATCGTATCGTAAACGGAGCTCTTCAAAAGTTATTAAAGCAAAAGCCGGCACCACTTACTTCTAAGAAAAATTTATCACTACTAACAGTTGGTAACTTTGAGGACGATTTAGAGAAATTAAAAGATGTAGATTGGATCATCGAAGTTGTCGTTGAAAATTTAGCGATTAAACAAAGCCTATATGAAAAAATTGATGCAGTACGTGCGCCTGGAACAATTATTAGTTCAAACACATCTGGCATAAGCATAAATGCAATGGCAGAAGGGCGTTCAGAAGATTTTCAAAAGCATTTCCTGGGAACGCACTTTTTCAACCCGCCTCGTTATTTAAAACTGCTGGAAGTCATTCCAGCAAACACAACAGCGCCAGAGGTTGTAAGCTTTATGAAAACATTTGGCGAAGATGTGCTTGGGAAAGGTGTTGTACTTGCTAAGGATACACCAAACTTCATTGCCAACCGAATTGGAACGTATGGTTTACTAATCACTTTACAAGAAATGATGAATGGTGGTTACTCAGTTGGCGAGGTGGATTCTGTAACGGGTCCCCTAATCGGGCGTCCAAAATCTGCAACCTTCAGAACTTTGGATGTAGTTGGTTTAGATACATTTATCCACGTGGCTAAAAACGTCTATGATCAAACAACAGGTGAAGAGCAGCAAGTATTTGCAGTACCAGAATTCCTGCAAAAAATGGTTACAAACGGCTGGCTAGGAGCAAAATCTGGTCAAGGTTTCTTCTTAAAGCAAGGCAAGGAAATACTTGAAATTGATCCAAACACATTAGAGTATAGCCCAGTGAAAAAATTAAAAACACCTTCTATCGAAATGGCAAAGCAAACTCGTGGATTAGCAAATAAGGTGAAAGCATTAACATATGCTAAGGATCGTACAGGAGAGTTATTATGGGGTATTTTCGCTCCAACGTTAATTTATTCAGCACAGCTACATGGTGAAATTGCTGATGATATTGTTGCAATTGACAATGCCATGAAATGGGGCTTCGGTTGGCAGCAAGGTCCATTCGAAATTTGGGATGCAATTGGCGTAAAAGAATCCGTAGCTAAAATGGAGTCTGAAGGACGTGAGGTACCAGCATTTGTCAAAGATATGTTAGCAAGCGGCTTTGACACTTTCTATTCGGAAATTGATGGTGACCTAGCATACTATAATGGCTCTGAATACGTTAAAGTGCCAGTTAATGAAAAGGAAATTAACTTAAAACGCTATAAGAAAAAACATGGTGTTATTAAATCAAATACAGGTGCTAGCTTAATAGATTTAGGTGACGGAATTGCATTACTTGAATTCCATTCACAATCAAATGCAATAGGCTTAGACATTATTCAAATGATTAACTATGCGATCGATGAAGTAGAAGCTAACTATAAAGGCTTAGTCATCGGTAACCAAGGGAAAAACTTCTGTGTTGGTGCTAATCTAGGAATGATTTTAGTAGAAGCGCAGGATGATAATGTTTTTGAATTAGACTTCGTTATCAAAGCGTTCCAAGGTGCTATGCAAAAGATTAAATACTCTCGCAAACCAGTTGTGGCAGCACCTTTTAGCATGACACTTGGCGGCGGTTCGGAGGTCTGCTTACCAGCTGCACATATCCAAGCAACAATGGAAACGTATATGGGCTTAGTAGAAGTCGGCGTTGGATTAATTCCAGGCGGTGGCGGTAATAAGGCGCTTTACCAAAAATTCCTCAAAGGCTTACCAAATGGCGTTGAGGTAGACTATCAACATATTGCTAATAAAGTATTTGAAACAATTGCGATGGCAAAAGTTTCGACATCTGGTGAAGAAGCGCGTGACAATAACTTCTTAAACTTTGCAGACGGGATTTCTGTTAACCCAGATCACCAACTACATGATGCAAAGCAAGCAGCACTAGCACTTTATGAGGCAGGCTATCAAGCACCTGTACCTGCGAAAGTTCCTGTAGTCGGAGCAACAGGCTACGGTACGCTACTCATCGGTGCGCAAGGAATGTTTGAATCAGGCTTTATTAGTGAGCACGATTTAAAAATCGCTAAAAAATTAGCATATGTCATAGCTGGTGGTAAAGTTCCATATGGCACATTAGTAGATGAGCAATACCTATTAAATCTAGAGCGTGAGGCATTCCTAAGCTTAGTTGCAGATCCGTTATCTCAACAAAGAATGCAGCACATGCTTTTAAAGGGAAAACCACTGCGTAACTAATTTCAAGACTGTAATCATACTTGCACATGAAACAAAGGGGGATTAATACGATGCGTGAAGCCGTTATTGTAGCAGGAGCACGAACTCCGATTGGAAAAGCGAAGAAGGGTTCTTTAGCAACCGTTAGACCAGATGATTTTGGAGCGGTTGTTGTTAAAGAAACATTAAAAAGAGCAGGCTATGAAGGTCCGATTGACGATTTAATTTTAGGATGTGCAATGCCAGAAGCTGAGCAAGGCATGAACGTAGCACGTAATATTGGAGCGCTTGCTGGGCTACCAGATACAACACCAGCACTAACAATTAATAGATTCTGTTCATCGGGATTACAAGCAATTGCTTTTGCAGCAGAGCGGATTATGCTAGGACATTCTAAGGCGATTGTTGCTGGTGGCGTCGAGTCTATGAGTATGGTGCCAATGGTAGGTAATACACCTCGCTTAAATCCGACTTTAGCAGAAACTGCTCCTCAATATTATATGGGGATGGGGCACACAGCTGAGGAAGTGGCGCGTCAGTACAATGTAAGTCGAGAGGATCAGGATGCATTTGCTGTTCGTTCACACGAGCTTGCAGAAAAAGCGATTAAAGAAGGTAAATTCATTGATGAAATCGTACCAATCGAAGTGGAGCAGCATTATGTGGATGACAACAACAAACCACAAGTGAAAAAGTTCACTTTTAGCATGGATGAAGGAGTACGTCCAGGTACATCTGTAGAAGGTTTAGCGAAGCTTCGTCCAGCCTTCCATGTAAAGGGCAGTGTTACAGCTGGTAATGCTTCTCAAACTTCTGATGGTGCAGCAGCAGTACTTGTGATGGACCGTGAGGAGGCTGAAAAGCAAGGGCTTACACCAATGGCGAAGTTTTTAGGCTTTGCAGTTGGCGGTGTACCTCCTGAGGTGATGGGTATTGGTCCAATCGTGGCAGTACCTAAAGCACTTGAAATTGCAGGTTTATCAATAGATGACATTGATCTTTGGGAAATTAACGAAGCATTTGCATCACAATCCTTACAGGTCGTACGTCATTTAGGCATCGATCAAAATAAAGTAAATGTCAATGGTGGAGCAATTGCCGTTGGTCACCCACTCGGTGCAACAGGAGCCATTTTAACATTAAAGCTTATTCATGAAATGAAGCGTCAAGGTAAGAAATACGGTGTCGTGACAATGTGTATTGGCGGCGGAATGGGTGCTGCAGGAGTATTTGAAATTCTATAGTTCATTAAATCTAAAGATTTTATGATAACAGTTTGCTAGATCAGCTTGGAGTGCGACGTTTCTGGTTGCCTCCGGACAAAGTGCTTCAAGCTTTTCTATATATCGGGGAAGAAAAGCCATTAATAATAGATGCATAGGGAGGAATTTAGAATGACAGAAAAAACAACGGATTTCATTAAAGGCGGCGGATTTATTATTGAAGATGTGGAATTAGATCGTGTATTTACACCAGAAGATTTCACAGATGAGCATAAGATGATTGCTAAAACAACTGAAGAGTATGTAGCAAATGAAGTGTTACCAGTCGTTGAAAAATTAGAAAACCATGAATTTGAGCATTCGGTTCGTCTACTAAAAAGCGCAGGTGAGCTTGGCTTACTAGGTGCAGATGTACCTGAAGAATATGAGGGTCTAGAATTAGACAAAGTTTCTTCTGCATTAATCGCAGAAAAAATGTCTGTTGCTGGTGGCTTCTCTATTACGCACGGTGCACACGTAGGTATAGGTTCTTTACCAATCGTACTTTTCGGAAATGAAGATCAAAAGAAAAAGTATTTACCAAAGCTTGCGTCAGGTGAATTAATTGCTGCCTACGCATTAACAGAGCCAGGTTCAGGTTCTGATGCATTAGGTGCAAAAACGACGGCGAAGTTAAATGATGCAGGTACGCATTATATTTTAAATGGTGAAAAGCAATGGATTACAAATGCAGGCTTTGCAGATGTATTTGTTGTCTATACAAAAATTGATGGCGAAAAATTCACAGCATTTATCGTAGAACGCGCTTACAAAGGTGTTTCGGTTGGCCCAGAGGAGAAGAAAATGGGGATCAAATCTTCATCAACACGTACATTAGTACTTGAAGATGCAGAAGTACCTGTAGAAAACCTATTAGGTGAAGTGGGACGCGGACACGTTATTGCCTTTAATATTTTAAATATCGGTCGCTATAAACTAGGTGTTGGAACAATTGGTGGTTCGAAACGTGCACTAGAGCTAGCTATTAAATATACAAATCAGCGTCAGCAATTTAAAACGAAGCTGTCTGATTTCAACCTAACAAAAGAAAAATTATCGACAATGGCTTCACAATTATATGCATCTGAATCATTAAATTATCGTACAGTAGGATTATTTGAGGATCGTTTAAGTCAGCTAAGCCCAGATGAGCAAAAACAAGGGAAAGTTATTGCTGGTGCAATTGCAGAGTATGCTATTGAATGTTCTATTGCGAAAGTATTTGGTTCTGAGACTTTAGATTACATTGCAGATGAAGCGGTTCAATTACACGGTGGTTACGGCTTTATGGCTGAATATGAAGTAGAACGTATTTATCGTGATTCTCGTATTAATCGTATTTTTGAAGGAACAAATGAAATTAACCGCATGATTGTACCAGGTACATTTATGAAAAAGGCGTTAAAAGGTGAATTGCCATTACTACAAGTCGCTCAAAATTTACAACAAGAGCTTCTCATGTTAATGCCTGAGGATGTAGGAACAGAGCCGCTAGCACAAGAAAAATATCTTGTGAAAAATGCGAAGAAAATTGCTGTATTAGCAGCAGGTTTAGCAGCACAACGCTACGGCGCGAAGCTCGATCAAGAGCAAGAAGTATTGGTGAATATTGCAAATATCGCAAACCAACTATTCGCTATGGAATCAGCTGTATTACGTACAGAAAAAGCGATTGCTCGTGACGGTGCTGAGAAAGCGCATCAAAAATTACTTTACACTCAAATCTTCTGCCAAGAAGCATTTGCAGAAATTGAAAAAGAAGCTAAAGATACGATTCTTGCTTCAGCAGACGGCGATGCGGCACGCATGACATTGTCTGCACTACGTAAGTTAACTCGCAACAACCCATACAACTTAATCGCGAAGAAACGCGAAGCTTCTGTTAAATTGATTGAAGCAGAAAAATTTGTAGTTTAACTTTTTTCAGCGGGTGTCACGGAATCGGCTTTGCACAAGCACAAAGCCGATTCTGGACGCAATTATGCCAAGGCATAATTGATATAGCAAAAAAACCTAGCTATCCATCGAGGTGTGATAGCTAGGTTTTTTGTTGGAAATAAAAGTAGGGCTCTTCGACAAAACGAGGGGGTTTTCCGTTCCGTCTGGGCGCGAGATTCCCATGATGTTATCAGCGATCCCGGCAATTTATCAGCGATTACCATGAAGTTATCAGCGATTCCTGGCAATTTATCAGCGATTTTCATGAAGTTATCAGCGATCCCGGCAATTTATCAGCGATTTTCATGATGTTATCAGCGATTCTCAGCAATTTATCAGCGATCGGCATTTTGGAGCAACGAGAAATTACCTCCGCTCCAGTTGTTGCTAACGCTGCGCTTTCGCACGGACAAAACCATGTTGTTGCTGACGCTGCGCTTTCGCACGGACAAAACCATGTTGTAGCTGACGCTGCGCTTTCGCACAGACAAAACCATGATGTTGCTGACGCTGCGCTTTCGCACAGACAAAACCATGATGTTGCTGACGCTGCGCTTTCGCACAGACAAAACCATGTTGTAGCTGACGCTGCG
>NZ_JARVRU010000175.1:0-31644 GCF_030209535.1 Lysinibacillus sp. fls2-241-R2A-57 | reverse complement strand
GAGCAGTTTTCCGCATGACCCGAGCGATTCTAAGGGCTACCCGAGCAGTTTTCCGTCTTACCTGAGCGATTCTGAGGTCTACCCCGCATTAATATCTTTTTGATTCCAAAAGAGTTTCTACATTAGAATCGTTGAATGGAAAGACAGCTTACATACCTTATTGTCGTTTCATCCATTCGCAAAGTGCATGTACTGTTTCTCGATTTTTTGCCGGTGGATACTGATGAGCGTAGCGATGATCATACCATGTCTCAAATGTTTTATTAGCATCCTTTAAATAAAATTCTAACTGCCTTGCATGTTCAATATCTACATTTTCATCAAGGTAGCCATGGATAATAAGTACTGGTGCTGTAATGTGCTCAATCTCAAATAGTGGTGTTCGAGCATCATAAGCCTCTGGTACACGATTAGGCGTTCCTCCTATAACACGCTTCATCATACGGCGCATATCTGACCGCTCCCAATATGTAGCTGTTGCATCAGATACTCCTGCCCATGTTACAACAGAGGTAATATCTCTACGTAATATCGCCGTCCAAAGTGCCATAATACCACCACGTGAAAAACCAAAGATATGAATATTATCATTACAAAGCTGTTTTAGCACGTCTACAGCATATACAGCGTCATAACGATCCGCTCCTGCAAACTCATCTCGACCTTCTCCACCTCGATTGCCACGGTAATATGGAGCAAAAACGATAAAGCCTTGTGCTGCAAACTGTGCGACTCGCGAAGGTCTAACCATACCAATGCTTTGCATACCGCCACGTAAATATAAAAAGCCATCATATGTACCTTCTGCCTTAGGCTCCGCTAATAATCCCTTCACACGTAGACCCTGTGACATATAAGTGATTTCTGTTAAACGAATAGCTGGATTTGGCGAAGGATAGGCACGTTTTCCAACGATTTCACCATTGGTCATAATGCTTCAACTCCTCCAGCATTTTCTGCATTCCTTCATCCTTCATATGAAAGCTTAAATTTGGGTGATTAGCAAATTCTTCATCCGTTAACCAAGTCATCCCTGATGTTTCTAAATCAAATTCGATATCCTCCTGCCCTGCAAACTGAGCGGTAAAGACCGTTTTACAAAATAAGATGTCATCATGAACCGCGTATTCTGCAAACCATCTAAGGTTTTTTACATGAACACCAGTCTCCTCGAATACTTCCCTAATCGCTGCCTGCTCCAAAGTTTCTCCAGGTTCTTGCTTTCCACCTGGAACCTCTACACCACGACGTTTATGAATCGTACATAACCACTTATTTTCATGCTTTAAAAAAACTAGTACATGCTTAGGTTCTACCCCAAGCTTACCTCTTGTAAAACTTAAATCCACTTGTAAACCATTTAAGTCCGTAAATGAGAACATACTCTTCACTCCTTTTTCATATTGCTAAAGCCTTATTTCGTAAACTTCTTTTATTTCACTATAGTTTAATCATATAGCTTCAATCAACAAATAAAATCACTAATATTCAACTTCACTATTTGCAATATAGTACATTTATAATCGCTCATCACCAAAACGTGTGGTTGATTTCCGTTCCGATGAGCCGCTTCACTCGCGTTGCTCGCTCCAGGGTCTCATCTATGACGCTAATCCCGAAGGAGTCGCCCAGCGGTAACGAAGATCTACTAATATACAGGGCATATATTTTTAAAAATGTCATCCACAACTTTTGGTGATGAGCCAATATAATGTCATTCAGACCATTAATCGGTGTGATAAGAGACTTTTAACGGGGAGTAATACCACTTTTCAATACTATGTTTATTCGATTGTAAACAAATACAGCTCAACAAATTAGAATTTCCCCCTGTTGGTTACTAGTGTTCAAAATGTGAGCTCATTTCTTATAACAATGGTCAATCCATCAAGAGTTGCTCTTTGTAAATCTAGGAACTCTTTTTCAATATTAGCCTTCATTAACTGTATCGTCTCCACAATGAAAATAGCGTGCTTCAAAACTTTTGAAGTCACGCTCTGTTTTTTGATTATATAACTTGTTTGCCATCGAAAAATACGATTGGGTTTTTAACGACACAATCGATATGGACATCTGCCTCATTTGTACCACCGAATGGCATATTACTACCAAATGCAATATGGATCGTGATTACCTTTTAAGATATTCAGTGCAATCTCTTGTAGATGTTGCATATGATCCTTAATTAAAATTCAAATGATATCTACGAATAATGCCTTCAATTTCCTGGCGTGCTTCTGTTAACGGTTCCAATACTTCTGAAATACGTTGTTCTGTAAAACGATAAGTAGGACCTGATACAGTAACAGAACCTATTATCTGATCTTCACTATTAAAAACAGGCATTGCAAGTGCAAGTACGTCTGCCGTATATTCACTTTCACTTACCGCGTAACCACATTCTCGGATTTTTTCAAGCTCAGCACGAATTTCACCTACATCTGTCATCGTATTATTTGTATAAGCAATTAAAGGCTCATCAATTACTTTTGAAATTTGCTCTTCACTTAGGAAAGCAAGCATTGAACGATAGGAGGCACCTACATAAAGAGGTGTTCTACTTCCTCTTGAAACTGAAAATTTCACCTTATTTACAGGCTCTGCTTTCAGCAAGGTTAACGCTTCCAGACCATTTATAACTGTAAAAATAGCTGTTTCACCTGTTGTATCTTTTAGTTTTTCAAGAATGGGCATGCACAGTTGGTCAATGTTTAACGAGTCATACATATTCATTCCAATTTCCCATAAGGCAATTCCAAGTGAGTATTTTTTAGTAATAGGATCTTTTGTAATAAAACCGTTATTCTCAAATGTCTCAAGTATTCGATATAAATTTGTATGATTTATATTCATAGCCATTGCTAGCTCACGCCCACCCCAAGTTGGTTTTTCTTTTGTAAACATCTTTAAAACAGTAATAGATAAATTTAAGGTTTTTAGCATCTCTCTCGTCCTTTTGATCTAATTCGTTTAACATTATCAAAAGCAAGAGAGTAGCATTCTCTTACCTTTGATATAGGAAATCAATTACAGCAGTAATATACACTTTTGCGCAGCGTACGATATCCTCAACACGTACTTTTTCGTTACAGCCATGGATACTTGGTAAATAAGCTGGACCATATTGCAGTACAGGAATATCATATTGTCTGAAATGACGAGCGTCGCTACTTGCCCATTGCATAACGCCATACGCCTCTTTTCCCGTAACAAACGAAATATTATCAACAATCGATTTACATATTGGATTTTCCGCAGGCGTATAGTTTGCCACGCTTTTATATCCAAAACGTTTTATCGAATAGTCAATATTCAGTCCATCCAATTTACTTTTCAAAATTTCAGTTACTTCTTCTTCGGTAATGCCAAATGGTAAGCGGCAATCTACCTGAACCTTACAATAATCTGGGATAACGTTGGATTTCGTACCTCCATTAATTGTACCAATATTTACAGAAATTTTCTCTAGAACCTCTTGATATTTCAAGCGATCATTTTCAACTTCACGCATGTATTTTTTTGATACTTCAATAAGGGGCTGTGTTTCTTCAGGAATATCAATTTTAAGATCCCATAATGTACGAACTTCATCAATAGCACGAATAGTATCCACAATAGCGTTTCTCCCGGCTAAAGGTGACAAGCTTCCATGTCCTGGCTCCCCGCGTACTTCTAGTTCAAACCAGTATGAACCCTTTTGGCCAATTGTCGGATTTAAAGGTGATGAAGGCTCTGCAATTAAACAACCATCACCCTTTACTAAACCACGCTTTAAAAGCCAAGGGACCCCATACTCGCCACCTGTCTCTTCATCTGGCACAATCGCTAATGTTAGCTTTCCTGGTAGATCAATGTTTAATTTTTTCAGCATTTTTGTTGCAAAAATAATCCCTGCTAAACCTGCCTTCATATCACTAGCACCACGGCCAAGCATCCAGCCATCCTTCACTTCCCCAGAAAACGGAGCAAAATCCCATTTAGAAAGATCCCCAACCGGGACAACATCTGTATGTCCACAATAGACTAACTCTTTACCTTCCGCATTACCAATAGAAGCTACTAAGTTAAACATTTTATCGGCAGATTCATATTTTTCATATGGAATGTTTATTTCCTTTAAATAATTTTCTATAAAAGCTGTAATTTCAGTTGTATTTCCGGGCGGGTTAACACTTGGTATTTGAATTAATTTAGAACAAAATTCAATTAATTCATCCTTGTTATTTTCTACTTCATCGATTAATCGCAGTTTGAGCTCTTGTAAATCATTCATGTGCGTGTACCTCATTTCCTTTTGTTTGAAAATGATTCATACTACCATATAGCTTTTCCATGAGAGCGAATTGCTTTTCATCATAGAATGAGCATTTATTGACACCATAAGTTTTAGCTACTTCTAACACAAAACGAACTACATTTTCTACATCCGTTACATGAGTCGCGCCTGTTGCACAGCCTGCAACTGCCGATTTGGTAGTAATAGCAACACCCACAACTGGACTTGATGTAGCAACTGCTGGTTGTAAAATACTATTTACATGGAATAAGCCATTTCCATATGGGGTAATATCCTGTGTAGTAATGGGTATTACTACTGGTGGAATTCCTGCTGTTTGGGTGTAAACATGTAATAAATCATCACTAATTTTTAAAATATAGCCCTCTTTCACTGTAGGTGTAATAGCAAATCCTTTATGATTACAAACTTGATTGCCTTTCGTTGTGTCAATAGATAAAATAGCGTCCATTTCTACATCTACCTCGTGCTCATTCATAACACTAATATCGACTGGTGAGTTCATAAACGGAACTGGCTCATGTGGTAGAATTGGCGCTGTTGGACAAATATGAGTTGTGAAAATAACATCTCCCTCTAATCGATCACCCTTTAAAACCATATCTATAGCTTTTGCTGCACTCGCCATACATGCCAACGCACCATCACCATCGGATACAAAACCTGTCATCTCCGGACGCGCTCCAATTCCACCTAAACGTCCAATAATACCTAAAGTTGATGCACTCCCTCCGGATGATTTGCCGTTCTTTCCTTTAACAAGAACTCTTACAAAATCAGTAGAACCTCTTTCACCTTTAATGGTTTTTACAGTAACATCCGCTGACGGATCAATATTGTGTAAGTAATCTTTGACAACTTCACCATTCACATAAACACTATCCATTACCTCGTATAATTCAATAACATGCTTTAATGACATAATAATTGCGCTCCTTTTCTAATTTTCTCGTTATCACGGACATCCATTTTAATGAAGGTTAGTGAAAATCAAGGTTCATCACCATAACGTGTGGTTGACTTCCGTTCCGACTGGGCGCTTTCCAGGGGGCGTCCAGCCGTAACGAAGATCAACCAATATACAGTGCATATATTTTTAAAAAGGTCATCCACAACTTTTGGTGATGAGCCAAAATCAAGCAATATAAACTTTTAACCTAAGTTTCAAAATGAATCGATTTCGCCTTGGCATAATTGTAGCTGTCGCTTTGCTTTCGCTACAGATAACATTGGTAGCTGTCGCTTTGCTTTCACTACAGATAAACAATGCAGATTTTGAATTGTGTTCGCACAATCCATTCCTTTCAAAGCTTGTGACATCCGTCTGAGGCTTTTCGCTGTAGTGTTGATTACTTAGGCACCGCCAAAGTTATTTTTCGTCTAACTGTAATTGTTAACTAACTATAGATTTTACGTTCAGTTGTTGTGACATCTTGTCGAGCTGCGTTAAATAAATGACATGATACTTGATGTGATGCAGTAACTGAATCGAGTGTAGGCTGAACTTGTGCACATTTTTCCGTTACAAAACGACAACGTTTATGGAATACGCAACCACTCGGAGGGTTGACTGGACTTGGAACGTCACCAGATAAAATGATACGTTCCCTCGTATCAAACGGATTCTCTTTAGGAATTGCAGATAATAAAGCTTGCGTATAAGGATGCTGTGGATCCCCATATATTTCTTCATACGTACCTATTTCTACGATCTTCCCTAAATACATGACCGCTATACGATCACACATATAATTCACAACATTTAAATCGTGTGAAATGAATATATATGTTAAGCCGAATTCCTTCTGTAAATCTTTCAATAAATTAATAACCTGAGCTTGGACAGATACATCGAGTGCTGAAACTGGTTCATCACATATGACAATATCCGGATTTAACGCAAGCGCACGAGCAATATTAATACGTTGTCTTTGTCCACCTGAAAATTCATGTGGATACCGCTTTGCATGATAAGTGCTTAAACCAACTGTTTCAAGTAAGTCTACGACACGTTTTTTGCGTGATACATCATCTCCAATACCGTGTATCACCAATGGCTCAGCTATTAAGTATTCAATCGTTTTTCGTGGATCAAGCGATGCATATGGGTTTTGAAATACCATTTGTATGGATTTACGTGCTGAACGAATATCTTTTGTATTTAAACTTGCTAAATCAATTCCGTTAAACTCTACTTTTCCTTCTGTCGGTGTAATTAACTGATTAATTAAACGCGCAACAGTCGATTTACCACATCCAGATTCACCAACAATCCCTAATGTTTCACCTCTATATAATTCAAAGCTTACACCATCTACTGCTTTGACAAATTGCGTTGTCTTTTTAAAGGGAATAGAACTTTTAATAGGGAAATGCTTTTTTAAATTACTCACTTTTAGTACAGGCTCTTTATTCTGCTGCATTAAAAACTCCCTCCTGACGTTCTACAATTTTTTCTTTCGTTTGCAAATGACAAGCCACTAAATGATTCTCTTGAACCTCCACTAATTCAGGTACTTTACTACGGCAAATATCTGTTGCCAAAGGACAGCGAGAAGAGAAGTGGCAGCCACTATGCGGCAACGATAAATCTGGTGGACTTCCCGGAATCGCTGGTAGCCTGTCATGCTCTTGATTTCCTATCGTAATTTGCGATTCAAGTAAACCCCATGTGTAAGGATGTAATGCATTTTCATAAAGCTGTTTTGTTGTAGCGGATTCCACAGTTCGTCCTGCATACATGACATTTACTTTGTCACAAAGCTCCCATACAACACCTAAATCATGCGTAATCATAATGATGGCAGTATCGTGCTCCTGCTGTAATTTTTTCATTAAATCGAGAATTTGTGCTTGAACCGTTACATCTAGTGCTGTAGTAGGCTCATCTGCAATAAGTAGCTTTGGATTACATGCTAATGCAATTGCAATCATGACACGCTGTCGCATTCCACCTGAAAATTCGTGTGGATACATTTTTAAACGTTTTGTAGGTTCTGGAATGCCCACCATTTTCAGCATATCTACAGCTTTTACACTTGCTTCTTTCTTTGATAAATTTTCATGAGCACGTATAACTTCAATAATTTGATTGCCTACTGTTAAAACTGGATTCAAGCTTGTAATGGGATCTTGGAAAATCATCGACATTTCATTACCGCGAACATTGCGCATTTCCTTTTCTGATATCCCTAGTAAATCGCGCCCATAAAAAAGAATTTTTCCATTTGTAATTTTTCCTGGCGGAGATGGAATTAAACGCATTAATGCTGTGGCTGTAACACTTTTGCCAGAGCCCGATTCTCCAACAATTCCAAGTGTCTCCTTCTTATTCAATTGTATATTTACGCCATTTACAGCTTTCATCGTAGAACCGCCACTTTTAAATTCAACTGTTAAATTTTCTACATCTAGTAACCGTTCAGTCATAACTCCCCCCCCTTTCGTATCAAACTTTCATTTTCGGATCTAATGCATCACGTAATCCATCGCCTAAAAGGTTAATGCCTAGTACAGTTAATAAAATACAAATACCTGAGAATGTCGCCATTTGAGGATTTAACACTAGAAAATCCTTGCCATCCTTCAAAATACTTCCCCACGAAGCTGTAGGCGGTTGAATACCTAAACCTAAAAAGCTCAATGCTGCCTCAGAAATAATTGCCCCAGCTGTACTCATCGTGCCGTAGACAATTAATGGCGCCAAACAGTTCGGTAAAATATGACTAAAAATAATACGTGTATGTGTAGCCCCTAATGAATGTGTTACTTCAATAAACTCTTCCTCTTTCACACTTAATACTTGTCCACGAACAAGTCGTGCAAATCCTGGAATATTGGCAATACCAATCGCTATAATGACATTCACTAAACCTTGTCCTAGCACTGTCATTAATGTGATTGCTAATAAAATGAACGGGAAAGCAAACAGACCATCCATTGTGCGCATAATGACAGAGTCTAAACGGCCTCCAAAATAACCCGCAACTAATCCTAATAATGTGCCAAATACTGCACCAAACAGCACCGCAGCTATACCAACAACCATTGAAATCCGCGTGCCATAAACTAAACGGCTAAACAAATCACGACCATAGTTATCTGTACCGAGTAAATGTCCATCTGTATTCATCGGTAAAAATGATTTTCCAACAGTCATCTCATTCGGTGGATGAGTTGCAATTAACGGAGCAAAAATGGCTACAATCATCATCATTGCAACAATTATTAAACCGATTGTTGCTAATTTATTTTTTAACAGCTTTCTTAGCAATGTGTTTTTCTTTTTATTAACATTTACAATCGCTTGTACCATCGTTACTTTTGCCCCCCATTCGATTCTAGATTTACTTTTGGATTTACAACTTTATATAAAACATCAACAACTAGATTAATAAGTACAAAGATAAACGCAATAAAAATTACTGTTCCTTGTACAACGACGAAGTCACGCTTATCAATAGCGTCTACGATAAGGCGTCCCATACCTGGCCAACTAAAAATAGTTTCAGTTAATACGGCACCACCTAGTAAATTTGAAATTTGCATACCTAGTACAGTTAAGATTGGTGTTAAAGCATTTTTAAATGCATGTTTACCAATAACTAAATATTCTTTAATCCCTTTCGAACGTGCAGTTTTAATGTAATCCTGTGAAATAACCTCAAGCATACTTGAACGTGTGATACGTGCAAATGTCGCCATTGGAATAGTTGCTAAAGCAAATGCTGGCAAGATTAAATGTTTAATAAATTCCCAAAGTCCATCATCTAAATTGCCCATCCCTGTCGCAGGTAACCATCCGAGATTGACACTAAAGAATAGCACTAACATAATTCCTAACCAAAAGATCGGCATGGAAACACCAACTAAAGATACGAGCATTACTGCATAATCGATGATTGTATTTTGTTTTCTTGCTGCGAATATTCCAGCTGGAATTCCAATGACTACTGCAATTAGTAGCGCTGCCAAAGCTAATATCACTGTATTTGGAAATCTTTCTACAATGAGCCCAATGACAGATTCACTATAAGAATAGGAATATCCTAAATTAAGCTGTACTAAGTCTGCTACATAGGAAATAAATTGCGAAGGGATTGATTGGTTTAAACCCAACTCTTCTCTTAAATTTTCTACATCTTCCACACTGGCTTGGGGTCCAAGCATAACAGACGCCGGATCACCAGGTATCATCCTAGTAATAATAAAGACAATGATTCCTACTACTAGCAATGTGGGTATGAGATTCAGTAACCTCTTTAAAATAAACGAGCCCATTATTTCAAGACCTCCTTTTCATTATTAGAAACAGTGATTCATATTGTGAACAACTATATAGTACACCCCTTAAACTTTATTTGTAAATACTTTTCAGAATTTTCTTAATTTCATATTTACTTCTGGTTTACATTTGTGCTACTTTTATGTTGAACTATCTATTTTGAATCAGTGGTTCATATTGTGAAACATTAAACAAGGAGGCCAGCAAATATGAAGCAAATAAATGTTAAAAAATCCCTAGCACTACTGTTATTAACTTTAATGATTGGTATTTTAGCTGCATGCGGTGGCGGTAAATCAGATACAGGAGGCTCGTCTGAAGAAAAAGATAGAGAAGCTACGTCTGGCGGATCATTAAATGTCGGACTTTCGGCAAATGCTAAAACATTTGACCCTATAAAATATACAGGGGTTTATGAATCACAGGTAATGCGCCAAATGGCTGACACTTTAGTTGTTTATAATAAAGATTTATCAGAGATTATTCCTTCATTAGCAACGGATTGGAAAGTTTCAGATGATATGTTAGTTTATACATTTAAATTACGTGAAGGCGTAAAGTTCCAAAAAGGTAAATACCAAGAGGGTCGTGATATGACGGCTGAAGATGTAAAGTATTCATTAGAGCGTTCTGCAAAAGAATCTGCGATGAATCGTTTAAGTGGTGTAACAGAAGTAAAAGTAATTTCTAATCAAGAGATTGAAATTCATTTAGCGTCTCCAAATGCTGCTTTATTAGCTATGTTAACGGATGCAGGTAATGTCATTATTCCGAAAGAAGAAGTTGAAGGCTGGGGAGATAATTTCTCTGAGCATTTTATAGGGACAGGTCCATTCCAATTAACTGAATGGAAAAAAGATCAAGAAGTCAAACTAGTGCGTAATGAAAACTACTGGGATGAAAAACCTCACATTGACAACCTAACAATGAAATTTATCTCTGATCAAAACATGTTGACAAATGCATTACGTTCTGGTGATATCGATATTGCTATGGATGTAAAAGGTCAAAACCGTGAAATTATTAGCCAAGATAGCAATTTTGAGCTTTTAACTAATCCAGGTTTATCGATTGTCTATCTTGACCTTAACAATAAGGTTGGTCCAACAGCCGATAAACGAGTGCGTGAGGCTATTTATAAAGCAACGAATGTTGAAGAAATTATCTCCGGTGTTAACCAATGGGGCGGCGGTGTTGTTTCTTACTTACCTCTACCACCAGGCTCATGGGGCTATGATAAATCTTTAATTGATTTAGTACCAAAATACAATCCTGAGGAAGCGAAAAAATTATTAGCTGAGGCAGGATATCCTGATGGCTTTAAAACAGAAATTTATGTATCAGAGGCACGTGTACCATATGCAACTATTTTTCAAAGTCAATTAAAGGAAAACTTAAACATTGACGTTGACATTAAAGTTCTTGAGTGGGGAACTTATAGTGACACAGTTGCCAAAGGAAAAGCACCAATGAATATTGGTGGTTGGACTTGGTATCCAGATCCATACTTCTTCCTATATCAATTGTTCCATACAAAGCAAATTGGCGCTTTAGGTAATGGTAAAGGCTATAGCAATCCAGAGGTCGATAAATTATTAGAACGTGCTGTTTCTGAAACAGTTGTACAAGAAGAACGTGCAAAATTATATCAAGAAGCTTTAAAGCTGATTTTAGCTGATTTTAGCTGATGTTCCACGTATTGAATTAGAGGCAACACAAACAGTTGCTGGTGTTAACAAAAAGGTAAAAGGATTTGAGGTTTCTGCAGATAACTCTTTACAAATCGTACATCCTAATGGAACTAACGTTTCAGTTTCTAAATAAGAAAGTGGAGATGCACGCCGCCTCCTTTCTATTCGTATGAAGAGAATTCACTCGAAAAAGCTAGTTGTTAGCAGTAAATTAGGGTCGCTGAAGTTTTTCAGTGACCCTCTTACTTTTAAACACGCTTATTGAAGTAAGGTAGCTGTTCCACAAATGCTTTCGTATCCGCATCCCCATATTCATGAACGAGTGCATAGATTTTTTTTAATCGTAAATCAATTTCATCATTTTCTCTATCAAGATGATATTGTATATATGGCAATTGTGCACGCCATGCATTTGAAATTTCTAACAGCTGCATTTGCTGAAAAATTTTTTCAAAAACGTCTAACGCTTGTCGGTCTATATTGAGTTCAAAGTTCCACGGTCCTGCATATGGATTTGTATAATACGTTCTATTGGCAAGTGAAAAATATACACGGTGACGCTCCATCTCTACAAAACACTCCTTTTTCCATAGTATGGAGGTAAAAGTGCCGTTTTATTCGCTGGAATGTCAAACTTCCTTCACAACTAAGTAAGATTATCTAATTTATAATAGATATGATGATTACGGAACGGAGGGAATGCCATGAGTTTAATCACGCTTTTAATTGTAGCAGCGATTATCGTTATTTTAATAACGGTCGCGACTATTATTAGTGTCAATCGCGCATACGCCTTTAAACATACAGTTGATGAAAAACCTGAGCAAAGCTTTCATCCTGATAAAGACTAGTTCAATTTGTACATTTTTTAAAGGTATTCTTTTATAATATTATTAACAAATAGAATTTGGAGTGAACGAAATGGGAGTACCATTACCAATAATAATTATGATTGCCATGATGATGCTTATGTTTGGCGTTTCTGTCATTGTCCTCTTAAAGAAAAAAGGCAATCTCTTTACACAGACTATCGATGCTAAGCCTGAGCAGGTCAACCCTCAACAAAAGGATAAACAAATATGAAATATCCCTTTATATGGCTCATTAAGTTTTACAGAAAATTCATATCACCAATGACGCCGCCATCCTGCCGCTTCTATCCTACATGCTCCTCCTATGGGCTTGAAGCTTTTCAAAAACACGGTGCCATTAAGGGATTCTATTTAACGATTAAGCGTATATCAAAATGCCAACCATTCCATGCTGGAGGCTTTGATCCTGTGCCTGAAAAATGGCCTTCGAAAAAGAAATAATTTTCGAGGGTCATTTTTTCTTGTACTTTTGTCAGATGTGCGTTATTATAGAAATTGTTCTAAAAATCAAATCGTAACGATTACTATTTGAAAGAGGTAAACTACAAGATGAAAAAAGTATTTTTATTAAGTTTAGTTGCAGTTCTTGCCCTATTCACGGCTGCCTGTGGTGATAAAACATCAACATCTAAACAGTCAGATAAAAAGGATAAATTAACAATTTACACAACTGTCTATCCATTAAGTTATTTTGCTCAACGAATTGGTGGCGATTTTGTAGAGGTTTCTTCCATTTACCCTGCTGGCGCCAATGAACACACATTTGAGCCAACACAAAAAGATATGATGAATCTAGCAGATGCTGATTTATTTTTCTATATTGGCTTAGGGCTTGAGGGCTTTGTTGAAAATGCCAAAAAGACTCTAGCTAATGAAGATGTAACAATGGTTGCAACAGCAGATCAAGTTTCAGATGAAAAATTAGCTGTCAGCACTGGTCACACACATGCTGATGAAGAGGAAGCACAGCATGATAGCGACCATGCTACAACTGAAGAAGAGCATAGCCACGCCGAAGACGCACACGGACATGACGATCATGATCACGGAAATGTAGATCCACATGTTTGGCTATCACCAATTATCAGTCAAGACTTAGCACTTTCCATTAAAAACGCTCTAGTTGAAAAAATGCCCGAACAAGAAGCTACATTTACAGCTAACTACGAGGCATTAGTAAAAGAACTACAAGATTTAGACAAAGATTTTAAAGCAATGGCTGATAAAGCGCAAGAGAAGACGTTCTTCGTATCACATTCAGCATTTGGCTATATCGCTGGTCAATACGGCCTACAACAAATTCCAATAGCAGGTTTAAACTCACAAAGTGAACCTTCTCAAAAGGAACTAACGACGATTGTTGATAAAGCGAATGATTTGCACATTCACTACATCTTATTCGAGCAAAATGTCTCTTCTAAATTAGCCGAGGTCATCCAAAAAGAGGTTGGAGCAGAGTCACTTGTCTTGCATAATTTAAGCGTTTTAACAGAGAAAGATGTTAAAAATAACGAAACTTACTTCACTCTTATGAAAAAAAATATTCAAACTTTAAATACTGCATTAAATGCTCAAAAATAAATGAGAAAGGAGGTGCCCCGAAAATCGTATGGGGCACCTCCTTTATTATGACGTATTTTTCTTGTGGCATTCGTTTTTCCGTTCTATAAATACTGATTAGCCTCTTTTTCATTTTTACCATATCATGTTTTTCCTTTTGCTCAGCCTTTATTTGCGCTATATTACTTTCTAAAATGATGGGTTCCCATTTATTTAGATGCAACTGAGCAGAGTCATTGCTTTTACTACCTTTTAAAAGCTGTCTAGGCTGTTCTATTAATTGTTTTACTATTTGTTTATTTTTACTTAAAATGGATAGTCCTTTATCAACAGAAAAATAACTATCCAATATTGGTTTTGTAAGAACTTCAACCTTACTAGTTCTTTGAAGATCTATATAGGCTTCACTTGTTGCTGCGGGGAAGCTCGCATAGTCCCAAGAGTGATCCTGTGCTAATTGGCGATCAGAAACTAAAAAATATTTATAACGTACCTCACCCTTCTGATCAGGTAATGGATCATCCCACGTAGCGTCGATATGATACCATGCATTATCAAGCTTTACTAACACCCATGCATGTAGCTGTTCCCCTACTTTTCCAGGTACATATTGTACCTCAAAGTCTAGCATTTCTAGCATTCGATAAAGGACTAGGGCATATGCCTGACACACTCCCTTATTTTCCATAAGCAATGTGTAGGGAGAATACTGACTTCCTTCGGTTTCCTTTGAATATTCAGCAGATAGTACGATAAAATCATGTGCAGCCTGGATTTTCTGCAATTCACTTAATCCATGCATAGGTGCAATAATATTCGTCAAAGTCTGTTCTACAAATGCCTCCTCTTCCTGTGAAATATGATAAGTAAATTCAAATCTAATGACAATATTATTGGCATAGCCATCATATTTCCATTTAAAACTAGAAATATTGGCGTAAATATATGGATCTTGAATAGCATGTTTAGTAAGCTCTGATAGTTCATCTTTAATTTCCGACGTATCACCAGTATAACGAATGTCAAATTCAGTAGACAATTGCATAACTTGTTTTTGAATTTGAAATTGTAGTGTCTCTACTGAGTTAGCTGTTTCCATATTATTTTGTTCGTAGTTTGCGAATACTTGCACATGACTCATTTGTAAAACAAATACTATAATGATGACATTATATATATATTTTCTCATATGAGTCATTCTCCTTTACTAACTAGTTTATGCCTGTCATTTCTTATTATGTTAATGAATGATTAATTTAATCCCTAAAAATTTACTAAAAATGACTTATCCGCCGGAGACTTTAACTTCTTTCAGCAGATGTTTGGACACCCGCTGAAAGAAGTTAAAACGAATAAAGTGGCTGGTCAAAACCTTAAAAAGCGCGAGAAATCAATTTAGAAACGTTGATTTCTCGCGCTTTTTGATGTTAAATTTTGTGTAAAAAAATATGCTTATGTCATCATCAGTGCAGTCAGATAGTGTACATGAAGGCAGATATCGATATTTTTCGAAAGTTGGGTGATAAATTAAAAAAGTTGGTTGATAAATCGATAAAGTTGGTCGATAAACAATCAAAAGTTCTCGATAAATCTCAAAATTGCAGCTCATTAAAGATTTTAATAAGTAAAAGGATTTCGTCTATGCGAAAGTGAAGCGCCGCAACAATTATTATTCGTTCATTAATTTTCTACGAAGTAGCTTATTGGCGCCGTTTCGCGGGAGCTCGTCTATAACAATAATTTCTTTTGGTATTTTATATTTAGCAAGCTTCTGTTGACAAAATGCGTGTATTTGCTCTATCTGAACTTGTTCTTTTAATACAACAAAAGCAATCGGTACCTGCCCCCACTCATCATCATCAATGCCGCATACTCCGGCTTCCTTTACAGCAGGATGTGTAAGTAGCACATTTTCTATTTCAGCAGGGTAAATATTTTCGCCACCTGAAATAATTAAATCCGCACGACGATCAATGACAAATAAATAACCATCTTCATCTATATAGCCAATATCCCCAGTATGAAGCCAACCATCAATCGTCGCTTCTTTTTCGGCAAAACGACCAATGTACCCTGGTGTAACATGTGGGCCACGTATGCAAATTTCCCCTTCACCATTTTCATTTGGCTCAGCAATGCGAATTTGATTAAAAAATAATGGTTTTCCCGCTGAACCAATTTTTTGCATCGCATCTTCATTTGCTAATGTTGCCGTTTGTGATGAAGTTTCAGTCATACCATACGTTTGAGCTACAGCTAAATTTAATGCATGAGCTCTTTTTAAATAATCCACTGGCACAGGTCCACCGCCAGCTAGCATCATTTTGAATTTCGGTGAAGCTTGTGCATTTTTCTGTTCAAGCGTATGTAGAATCCTTTCCAATGTGACGGCGACTACTGACATATGTGTAACTTCGCCATCCATTATATTTTGGGAAATGGCTTCTGCATCAAATTGATCATATAAATGCACTTTATTGCCGTACAGCAATGAACGCACTAAAATAGAAAAGCCACTAATATGAAAAAGTGGTACAGCACATAACCAAGCATCCTCCGCATGCAAACCTATATTTAAAACAGAGGCCGTTGCACTTGCCTGGTGATTTCCAACAGTTTGACAAACTCCCTTTGGAAAACCAGTCGTACCAGATGTATACATAATCGATGTTGTTTGGTTTAAAGACCATTCTTTCGTAATGTCGATAGTCGATTCTGTACTTTTTTCTATAGTAGAAAATAAATGATATAACGTATGTGATGGTAATTTTTCTATATCCTCATCTGCAATTAATACTGCCACCGCCTCTGAATCCTCTAGCTGATAGGTAATCTCAGCATGTGATAGCCTACGATTAAGCATGACCATTTCACATTGTAAATGCATACATGCGTACATCATCATAACAAGGGAAGGCTTACTCGGCCCCATTATAGCAATACGGTCCCCTTGCTTAATTCCTAGTGCAGTTAATTGACGAGCACGCTTTAAAGACAAATCATTTAATTCTTGAAACGTCCAAGTTTGCCCATTATATGTTAAACCGTTTCGTAACGGTGTTAAATATGCTCGCTGTAAAATCCAATTTAGATACATCTCGTTTTCCCCTCCGATCAATCTTAATCTTACCGCTTAATCGCATCATTCGTCTATCCGTCAGTTTGCGAGGTTTATCCATCACTTTAGTTGAGACTATCCGTCGTTCTGATGATTCTATCCGTCGCTCTGAAGTCTATCCTTCACCCTGGCGATCCTATCCGTCACTCTGACATTTCTATCCGTCGCTCTGAAATCTATCCGTCGTTCTGACATTTCTATCCGTCGCTTCAGCAATTCCATCCGTCGCTCTGACATTTCTATCCGTCGTTCTGGCAATTCTATCCGTTGCCCTGAAATCTATCCGTCGCTTCGGCAATTCTATCCGTCGCTCTGAAATCTATCCGTCGTTCTGGCAATCCTATCCGTCACTCTGACATTTCTATCCGTCGCTTCGGCAATTCCATCCGTCGCTCTGACATTTCTATCCGTCACTCCAGCAAGTCTATCCGTCTCGCCCCTCCAGACATACAAAAAGCTCGTATCTCATTAAGATACGAGCCATTCAACGCTTCAGATAATCAAGGGAATCTTGGGAATTGACCGAAATCTGGTTGACGTTTTTCTTTAAATGCGTCACGACCTTCTTTAGCTTCATCTGTTGTGTAATAAAGAAGAGTAGCGTCGCCAGCCATTTGTTGAAGACCTGCTAAACCGTCTGTATCTGCATTCATCGCTGCTTTTAAGAAGCGTAGAGCAGTTGGAGACATTTCTAGCATTTCTTCACACCATTGTACAGTTTCATCTTCAAGTTGCTCGTAAGGAACAACTGTATTAACTAATCCCATATCAAGTGCTTGCTGTGCATCATATTGACGGCAAAGGTACCAAATTTCACGCGCCTTTTTATGACCAATGATACGTGCAAGATAGCCTGAGCCATAACCAGCATCGAATGAACCAACTTTTGGTCCAGTTTGTCCAAAACGAGCGTTGTCAGCAGCAATTGTTAAGTCACAGACAACATGTAATACGTGTCCTCCACCGATTGCATAGCCTGCAACCATCGCTACTACAGGTTTTGGAATAACACGGATTAAACGTTGTAAATCAAGAACGTTTAGACGTGGGATTTCATCTTCACCAACGTAGCCGCCATGACCGCGTACTTTTTGGTCTCCACCTGAACAGAAGGCATGTTCACCTTCACCAGTCAGAATGATAACTCCAACATTTTTGTCATCACGCGCACGTGAAAAAGCATCGATCATTTCCATTACCGTTTTTGGGCGGAATGCGTTGCGTACTTCTGGACGGTTAATCGTAATTTTTGCGATACCGTTATAGAACTCATACTTAATGTCTTCATAAGTATGTAAACTTGTCCATTGACGTGTCATTGAATTGCCTCCTAAAAAATATATTCGTCTCGTTCATAATCGAGGCGGTAACGTAAAATTTCATTACGTTAAATACTCCTCTACTATTGTAGCAAACTCAGCGGGATTTTCCACATGAATTGCATGCCCAGCATCATTTACTGTCTGATGCTTAACATTTTTTAATAACGCTTTCATTTCTAGTGCTATTTTACAAAATTTCTCATCTAGTGAGCCTGTAATTAAAAGCACAGGAAATTCAAGTTCAGCTAATGACAGCCAATACGACGGTTGTACCCCTGTACCAATGCCTCGTAAGCTACCTGCCAAGCCATCTTCCTTCTGAGATAGTCGTTCTGACCGTATCGCTTCTTGTACACTGTTGGGTAAACGCTTTTGGGATTGAAATAAAGGAATGTTCTCCCATGCGTTGACAAATGATAATAAACCATTTCGAACTATTTTTTCAGCTAGAGCGTTATCCTTCTCACAACGTTCAGAACGCTCCTCTGAAGTCTGTAAACCTGGAGAAGCACTTTCTAAAATTAGCTTTTCAACACGTTCTGGGTAGGAAATTGCATACGATAATGCAACTCTTCCTCCCATTGAATAGCCTAGCAGCGTAATTTTTTTAAGCTCTAATTGACTACAAACTTCTTCTAAATCTTGGATTTGCTCTTGCATAGAGAAACGACTAATTTGCTGAGGTATTGCCGTTTGACCATGTCCAATTAAATCAATAGCAATGACTCTTACATCCGGCAAAGCTTTCGCTAAATTTCGCCAAGTAGCCGTACTGCCAGTAAAGCCGTGCAAGGCTACAAGCGTTTGCTGTGCTTCTTCATTCCAGATTTCCACGTTCGTTTCAAGTCCACGAATCATTAGCTTTGCCATGCTTTTAACCCCGCATTAATGCGATTCCACAACGCCCGATGCGCATATACATTTTCCTCTCGGTTCGTGAAAATTTCGATTAAGCGCATTGGTCGTTTCTTCATAGTAGTGAACTTTACTGATAGCTCTGAAATATCGTCTACGCGTATATAGTCCATTCCGTACATGTTGGCAATATCAAAGAATTCTAGGGCAGTCGGTGTCCCGAACAAATCTTCATAATGTGCCTCAACTGTAGATTGTGGTAAATAAGAGAAAATACCACCGCCATCATTATTCATTACGATTATTGTTAGGTTGCATTCCTGATATCTTGAAGCAATAAGACCGTTGACATCATGTAAAAAGGCTAAATCGCCAATAAGCAAATAGGTTTCACGGTTATTTCCTTGACTAAAGCCCATTGCAGTTGATACGACACCATCAATACCATTCGTTCCACGATTCGCAACAATACGAATATCCTTCGATGTAGCCATTAAAAACGTATCAATATCACGTACTGGCATACTGCTACTAACAAAAATATCACTGCCATTAGGGATCATTTTTAGTAATCGGCTTACCATTGCTCCCTCATCGATTGCAGCTTCAGCATAATGCTCAATATACTCCAAGGCTATATCATTAGCATCCTGCCACTCAGCTAAATACTCTGCTTCTAATGTTGTTCCAGATATTTCTAATTGAGTGAGCCACTCACCAATACTTGCGTGAATAAAATGAGTAGACACGCTTGTAGAATCGCGGAACATCGGATCTTCATCAACAACAATATAAGCATTAGGCTGTGATTTTGTAATAAACTGCATAATAAATTTAGAAACAGGTTGTGCTCCTAAACGTAGTACCGTATCTGGTTCAACTAATGCTTTAAAATCCTCACTCTTCATAATTGCATCGTACGTTGTGATCATATATGGTAGACAATCCTCTGGGACAGAAGCTCGCATATTCGATAAACTCTCGACAATGACTGGCCATTTTAATCGGCGAACAAACTCCCACATCATTGTTAAATCTGTACCAAGTGCTAGCTCACCTATAATCACAAAGCCTCTTTTAGTCGCACTTAAAATTTCCGATAGCTCCTGTTGAGTCGCCATTGAAGGCATTAACTGAGCTATACTACTGTGCTTAAATGTTGCTTCTGGAAGCTCTTCTCGAAAATCAATCAACAAAGGTTCTCGGAACGGCACATTAATATGCACTGGTCCAAATGGTGCGCTCATTGCCATCGCTACCGCACGTGCAATATGGCGCTCGATAAACGGTAATGTTGGTGCAGCACCATCAGCCAGCGGGAAATCCACGCTCCATTTGACATTTGTACCATATAAATTTGGCTGATTAATAGCCTGTGGTGCACCCACCTCTCGCAGTTCATGTGGACGATCAGCTGTGATCACAATTAACGGTACACGAGCATAGCTTGCCTCAACAATAGCAGGAAAATAGTTTGCCGCAGCTGTTCCCGATGTGCACAAAAGAACAACAGGTTTCGCGGTAGCCTTTGCAATTCCTAGCGCAAAAAAGGCAGCCGAGCGCTCATCAACCTGACGATACATATGGAGCTGTTTCGTTGAAGCAAATGCATAAGCTAAAGGTGTTGAACGTGACCCTGGGCTGACAACAACGTTTTCTACACCAGCTTGCACTAATGATGCTACCATTTTATAAACATAGTCTGTTAAAATTTTCCGTTCACTCATGTAATTGTCCTCCTAGCGCACGAAGCATCGGACGGAATTTCACTAATGTTTCCTCATATTCAGATTGTGACTCTGAATCTGCAACAATACCGCCACCAGCGTATAAATAAGCTTTGTCCTTTAATAACGCAGCCGAACGAATGGCCACTGCAAATTCCCCATTTCCTTCAGCATCTACCCAACCAATTGGAGCTGCGTAAAGGCCACGATTCATAGGCTCATACTTACGTATAGCTGCCATTGCCTCTTTCCTTGGTACACCACCTAAAGCTGGCGTTGGATGCAAAGATTTTGTCAGTTGTAAAATTGTTGCCTCATTATTTAACTGACCTTCAACAGGTGTATATAAATGTTGTATATCTCTAATTTTTAGTAAACGAGGGCTAACTGGTATTTTCATCTCAATACAATTTTTACGGAAAGTTTCCGCAATCATATCGACAACATATTGATGCTCGCCACCATTTTTCGAATCATTTAATAAGCTTTGTCCGTAGGCTTCATCTTCCTCTGCTGTCTTACCGCGTTTAATAGAGCCCGCAACACAAGATGAAAAGGCGCGGCCCTTTTCTACTTTTACAAGACGTTCAGGGGACGCACCAAAGAACAATAATTCTTGACGCTCTAAACCAAATAAATAGCTCTCTGGCTGTTCATGAATAATTTGTGATAGTACCTGTGGTGAAGAGACTTGTTCTTTAAATTGCAATGCCAATGATCGCGCAATAACGACTTTATCTGCCTTCTTCTGCTTAATCAATGCTGTTACTTGGTCAATCGAAGCTAAATATGGCTCCTTATATGGCTCGAAATAACTTGTTACTTCTGGCTTTGAATACGTTTTCACTTCTTTTACTTGAGCAGCATGAATTAAATGATCTCGCTCTTTACGTAGTACTTCAAATTGAGCCTCTGCTTGCTGATTTTTTGTAATGAGATGAATGCTTACAAATGCTTTGTCATCTTGTATGACAAGCTGATATGTTGCTAGTGCAAAATAAGCCTCTGGAAAGTCTGTCCACTCGCCAGCTACATTATTTTGTGGATCAAATGTAAATCCACCAAACAAAATTGGTTGCAGCTCGCTCTGCCCCTTTACACAGTTTTTCGTTAAACTTTTCCATTCCGCTTCTACTGCATCAAAGCGATCATTTTTGGCGTTATTTTGAATCGTATAGGCATGTCCTAGCCCTACTAATGTCATCGTTTTTTCTCTATTTTGCCAATAAAATCGTTCACCTTTATAACGCTCCTCGCCCGCAGCATAAAATGCGAGAGCCGATAAGCGACTTACTTCAATTGTTTCCATATAAAAATGAAGGCTTTGGCCCAAAGAGTCCACTTCTACCTCTGTGGCTTGGTACCACTTCTGTTGCATGAAAATTACCTCCGTTGTTGCAATGTACATAATGAGTGATGCCACGGTTCAAATACATTTTGACAAAGTCAGTGCATAATGAAGTGACCGTTTATATTTTCACCACAGCATATTTTTTTGTTAAAATAGCCGTCATTATTTGTTTGACAGCCTATTTTTCGTACTGTTGCTTTTATCCTAATTGTTGTTTCCAGTTCATAAATGCTGTTCTATTGTATCATTTTTTTTAACTTCTTTCAGCAAATGTCCTTTGTATCGAAAGCATAGCGACAGGTACAGAAGTCTCCCTCCTCAATAGGTGGTGAGGATGAATGCGGATATAAGCTACTTTTCAACGGGTGTCCAAACAGCCGCTGAAAGAAGTTAAAAGCTTCCGGCGGATGTCACGGAATCGGAAAGGAGTTCTTTCAGGATGTTAGCTTAAAATCATCGCATCCATGCGATAATGGCTAACTGACCTGCATCACGCAGGCCTAAGCACAAAGCCGATTCCGGACGTAATTATGCCAAGTTATAATTGATCTGAACTGTATGTAATAAGCTGTGAACCTACCCAATTTATCATTCTTCGTATAAAATAAGAAGAGTCCACAACATTTGAAGGAGAGAAAGACCTTATGACCAAAGTCATTGAAGCTGATAGGGGTTTTAAAGTTTGGTGGCATTTAACACGTCCACATACTTTAACCGCTTCATTCGTTCCAGTATTTTTAGGAACAGCAATTGCCCTAGCAATTGAAAAACAAACAATAGATTTTGGACTATTTTTTGCTATGCTTATTGCAAGTATGCTTATACAAGCAGCAACAAATATGTTCAATGAATATTACGATTACAAATTAGGACTAGACAATGAACATTCTGTCGGTATTGGCGGAACTATTGTGCGTCACGGTGTCCAACCAAAAACAATTATGATCATTGCCTTAAGCTTTTATGCAATCGCTATGCTACTTGGCATATACATATGTGCCTCTACCTCTTGGTGGCTTGCTGCAGTAGGGCTTGTTTGTATGCTTATTGGTTTTTTATATACTGGAGGACCCTACCCTATAGCTTATTCACCATTCGGAGAACTTGTATCTGGCGCTGTTATGGGGATGGGTATTGTCTTAATAGCCTTTTATATTCAAGCGCTTACTGTGACACTTGATGCTGTTTTACTTTCAGTACCAAGTATGATTTTAGTCGGTGCCATCATGCTATCCAATAATATCCGTGATATCGTTGGTGATACAGAGGGTGGTCGAAAAACACTTGCTATTTTAGTAGGTCGTGATAATGCAATATCTGTACTTTCTGGCTTTTTTGTCGTTTCGTACTTATGGGTAATCGCTCTTGTAGCAATTGATGGTATTACCTTTTGTGCTCTACTCATTTTCTTAAGTGTTCCGAAGCCACTTCGTGCGATTCAAATTTTCCGCGATAAAAAAGAAGCCAAAGAAGTGATGCCTGCGATGAAATTTACAGCGCAAACAAATACATTCTTCGGCTTCCTCTTAGCAATAGGTTTATTAATTCAATATTTCTTTTATTAAGAAACACAAAGGCTTAAACTACTGAAAGAAGTTAAAAAATGCAACAACCTTAACGGGTTGCTGCATTTTTTACATAGCGTCTAAAATTATTACTTGCAATACCACGAACATCTTCGTCTGAAAAGTGTTCACGTAACGCCTCTAGTAAATTTTGTGCCTCTCCAGCGTGTGCCAATCCATTTACAGTAGCATCTATCCCGTCAAAGTCTGAGCCTAGTCCAAGATGCTCCACTCCTACTAATTTCGCTAAATGCTTCACATGTGTAACTAAGTCATCCAACGTAGCATCTTCACCGATAAAAGTCGGGAAGTAAACGACATGAATATGCCCTCCATGTTCTACAAGTGCTTTTGCCTGAGCATCTGTTAAATTTCGGGGATGATCACAAATTGCACGTGCATTACTATGGCTAGCAATTATATGCTTCGCTAGTGGCAACACATCCCAAAAGCTCTGTTCATTTAAATGAGAAACATCGATAATAATATCTCGTTCATTTAGCAAGTTTACTACTTCTTTACCAAATGGTTTTAAGCCCAGACTTGCATCCTGTTCAGCACCGTGGGCTACAGCATTTTCTTCATTCCAAGTTAGTCCAACAAGCTTCACACCAGCATCTAATATAGCAGTAAGCTTTGCTAAATCGTCGCCGATTGGGCCACAACCCTCTAAGCTTAGAATGGCACCAATTTCATGTGGAGCTAAAGTGTCTAATTGCGACCAATCCGTAATATGCACCATGCCCTCAGTCTGTAATACATGTGTATGAAATGCTTCTATTTGGCGCACTGCCTCTAAAAATTGCATACTTTGCGGAATTTCAGGATTAATAAAAATTGCAAATACTTGTGCATTTACTTGCCCTAATTGTAATCTCCCTCGATTAGCAGCCAACCGTACATCATCTTCAAATTTTACTGCTTCTAAAGTCGTTAATTTCAATAGCGCATCGCAGTGTAAATCAATTATGTCCATATTCTCACCCCATACAGCTATTATACAGCCTGTGAGCGGAAATGCTTACTAACTTTTATCTTGAGGTGTATCAGAAGAGCCGAATTCCTCAAGCTCTATGAAATCATCCGATTTTGGTGTTGAAGACAATACATCTTCTTCCACTGGTCTTAAACCGTCATCTTTTTGCTCCGCATGCTCTACACACGTCAATGCTTTCGGCATAGCCTCTAAGCGACCAATCGGAATCTCTTCGCCACATACAGCGCATTTGCCATATGTACCCTCCTCCATCGCTTGCAGTGCGCGCTTTATTTCCTCAGCATTGTCACTGCGATGCTCATCAATTACCATTTCCGTTAGATGATCCGTTAAATCACTCGCATTGTCAGCCGGATGATTATCATAATTAGATAGCTCTGTCGCTTGCGGACGTTCCGATTCCTCAAGTTGCTTTTCTATTTCCTGTAGTTCCTGCTCTAATTGCTTTTTTAACTTCTCCATTACTTGTGGGTTCAAAAAATCTCCTCCTCATGCCTTCATTTTTTCCTAAATAAATATTTCTAAAACATTAAAGCACAAGAAGGAATCACTTATTTTTTCGTATAATTACGCTAAGGCGAAATTGATTATAGCATCATGTAAAAATTGTGCGGCTCCCTGAGAAACGCGCTCATCATAATAAGCTGTAAATCGTTCATCTGCTATATACATCTGCGCTATACCAGCATGTGCCTCTTTAGAATATTGTGACCACGAAAAGCTTAGCCAACGCTTATGAAGCTCTGCTACCTCCATTGCCACATCATTTTTGGTATCGCCAATCTCCATCGCTTCTTTTAAACGATCAAATAATTGCTGTTCTAGCTGCTGCATTGCCTCATACTGCTCTTCTGTCATATTCATCACCTTAGCATTCGACGCTTCAACTGTTTCGTTACCATATTTTGCACGAATTTCTTGACCATATTGCTTTTCATTTTCTTCGATTAGCTTCTCTTTAAATCCATTAAATTTCTCTTCATTTGTCATTGGCTGTTCCTCCTCAATAGATTGAATTGTTTTTTCCACTGTTTGTAATATCTTTTCAAGCTGCTCCTTGCGCTTTAGTAAAGCAGCACGATGCGTTTTGAGTGCTTCTGTATGTTGAAAATCAGGTGCTTGAATAATTTCCTGAATTGTTGCTAGCTTCATATCTAATGCTCTATAAAATAAAATTTGCTGGAGCATATCAACCTCAAACTGTCCATAAAATCGATAGCCTGCTTCATTGGTTCTTGCTGGCTTCAGTAATCCAATTTCATCGTAATAACGCAGTGTTCTTGTACTAACCCCAGACAATTGGGCAAGCTCTTGAATTGTATATTCCATACTTTTTCACCTCCATTAATGCTACTGTAAATCTTTACGTAACGTTAAGGTCAAGAAAAATTTGCACATTACCATAACGTTGAGTTGTTTTCCATTCTGACTGGGCGCTTTTCTGGGGGCATTCAGCCTTTATCCAATCATCTTATAGCCGTGGCACACGTTTTAACAAATGCCACCCCAGATTTTTGGTAATGATATTTGGTTCATCACCATAACGTGTGGTCGGTTTCCATTCCGACTGAGAGCGTCCGATGAGCCGCTTCACTCGCGAGGCTAGCTCCAGCAGGAACGAAGATTAACCAATATACAGTGCATATATTTTTAAAAACTTTTGGTGTCGAGCCCTAATTTTACATAACTTAGTAAAAAATAGAAAAATCCGAAACCTTTCGTTAGGTTTGGCGGTATATCTAGTATCACGCTTAGTTGGAGGTATATAATGAATAGCCCTTATAAGATAGCTATAATTGGAGGAACAGGGAAAGTAGGAAGACATATAGCAACTCATGCCATACAGAAAGGATACCATGTTCGGATGCTTGTAAGAAATCCAGAAAGGTTGTTAGTTAAAAATGAGAAAATTGAAATAGTGAAAGGGCAAGTACAAGATATAAATAGTATCCGAGAGCTTCTTAAAGATTGTAAAATCGTCATTAATACATTTGGTCAACCAACTAAAGGAGAACAAATATATAGCAAAGTAACTAAAAATATTCTTGATGTAATGAAAGATTTAAACATTAGTCGTTATATAGGTGTGTCGGGTGGTTCTTTAACTATTCATGAGGACAAAAAGAGCATTTTGAATCGTTTTGGAGCAAAAATATTTGAAGTTTTCTTGCCAAAAATGATGCAGGATAAAAAATTAGAATGGGAAATTTTATTACATAATAAACAGATCAACTGGACATTAATTAGATTACCATTTGTAAAAGATAGTTTAAAATCATATCAGATCATGGAAAACCTTACTGATATGCCTGGTACAAAAATTACTAATCAAGATATAGCCACCTTTATCATTGATCAAGTAAATAACACGCAGTACATACACAAAGCACCGTTCATCTCCAATTAGTCTAGTATCAATAAATTGACATAAGAAAATAGCATGCTAAGAATACCTCTAGCATGCTATTTTTTAGTGTGGATTTACCACATGATGTCTTAGGAAATTCTAATTCCTTTTATCTTGATAATGTAATTGTTTGTGAAGTGAAATCTAACTTATTCCCACTAGAATCCATAATACCATTACGAGATGAGGCTTGAATCGTAACATTTCCATATAAACCTTGTGGTATTGTAATCAACACTTTATCATTGCCTTGTGGATAGGTAGTTGCCCCTACTGTAGAACCATTCACAACAATGTCAAAGTCCATACTATTAACGTTTATTACTGGCTCACTAAAAACAACCTCTAAAGATTGTGAATTGCTAACATTAACATTGACAACCTTTGGTGCAACATTTTCTTTAAGATTAACTGAAGTTCTCACCTCGTCGAATGATTCCATAGAGTTTGCTGCTCTTAAGCCTTTAATCGTGAAATTACGTATGCCACTAAAATAATTCGAATCCTTTTTCAATGTTAGCTTAATACGATTTAAATTAGATGCCTCTACAACTGCACTTTCTACCTGAGCATTATCAATCATATAATTTTGAACGTTTTGAGCTAGTGCTGGATCAACAGGATAATTGAAATTTAAATAAACAATATTATTATCCTTAATAGAATAATCTGTTGCAGATGTTTGAATTGGATTGTACTGCGTCAATACTAGTTTATTACCATTAACATTTAAATCACCATTACGTGAAAATTTGACATTTGGCACTTCATTGATTGGCACACCGTATAAATTTGTAACATTAGATAAAAATAGTTTGCCATCATAAGAAGCTCCCTTTAAATCATAAGGGCCTAGCAGTCCTGCTATTTTTACACGTAATTTTGTAGGTTGATCTTTTACGCTATAAATATCACCTTGAGGTCCTCTTGATAACTCATACAAAATGTGGTTATTCATATAGCTTCCAGTAAATGATGCTTTTGGGTATGTTCCCAACTGTACTGGCTTATCGAAAGTTAATTGTAAATATTCTACATTATCCTCGTAAACTATATCAGAACTCATTAGTGCAGGAGCTTTGTCATCTCTTATAAAGTTATACACTGTTGAGAATGTTGCTGTTTCACCTGATAAATCAGTAATTACACGGCTAGAAGCTGTCCCAATCGTTGTAATTCCTTGAAGTATACTTTTTGGATCAACCGTAACATTAAATAAACGACCATTTTTAGGATCTTTCTCTACTTTATTCACGGAAATTGAAGTCTGACCGCTTTTGATTGAAAGATCATATGGGTATAGCTGTTGAATCTCCTCTGAGAACAATAGCTGGAACGTATTTGGTCCAGTTTGTGTGACAGTAGATAATGTCGGCGCAACACCATCTCTATCTCCCTTTTTCACTGATACAGTAGCAGGGTTTGGTGAAATTATGTTTCCTGACAAATCTGTTGCCGCTACGAATGTAATCTGCATAGCTGTACCAGGTGATAAATAACTACCATTTACTGTTGCAGCTGATAAGTCAAAGGTTGCTTCAGTTGCATTTTGCTCAATGCTGCCTACTACATTTGCCACCCTTGTACCATTTGGTAATGTGAATTGAATGCGTTCATTAGGAAATGCTGCCATTGGTTCAGAGAATTGCACTTTAACGATTGAAGAATTTTTCCCTTGCGTTGTCCCTATAATAGTAGGCGCTTGTATATCCCCAGCAATGACGAAATTCGCATCTACTTTGTTAAGCACTAAGCCCTTTTCTGATTTGATGTTATTTAACACATAGCGATGTGTACCTTTTAATGGCTCATTAACTGTAAAGATGATTGATTTTTTATCAGCACTGATTTCTGTTTTCACAACTGAAAGTGCTTTTAAAGTATCCACATTAGAGAAAGATACAACATTATCCTGTAATTTCCCATCTGGTTTTAACACTGAGGCTGGGTCAATTGCTTGGTTGAAAACAACTTTAATCTGTGAGGCGTTAGTGCCCTCAATTGATTGTACTTTTAGCTCATTGACTTCATATATCACAACAGCGGAATATGGTTTGTCATTAATTTTGAAGTCTACTTTTGTTTGCACATTTTCAATAAGCGGCGTTGCCAAAGTTACCTTATGGTTTGTTCCATCTGTTAATGTTACCTGTAGTGTATTTGCATCTACAACTTTAACTGTTTGGATGAGTAATGGCACTTCAGGTTTTTTCACCATATCTTGTATATTCGTCATCGAACGATGTAAAAATGACGCAAATTGACCACGTGTTAGTGTGCCTTTCGGATTAAATGCTTTTACATTTGTAATCTTTGCATATTCTAATGCAATAATAGCTTCACGATTTTCTGGTAAAGCTGATTTTAAATCTGTAATAGAAGATTTATAGTTTTCTTTTTTATACATTTCAATTAAATCGATATCGTAAACTGCTTCAATCGCACTTACTAAGATAGAAGCCATTTGTTCACGTGGAATATTCTGGGAAGGTAATAACTTGTTGTTAGTCCCTTTGTAAATGCCATTATCATATATAAGTGCTGCATATTGTAGCAATTCTTTATCTTTTGCAGACGTAGGCAAGTCTGTAAAACGTACTTTTTTATTGTAATCTGCTGGCACATTGAAGTTTTCAGATACAAGCCATTTCCCTAAAAATTTCGTTACATTACCTTTTGTAAGGGTTGCGTTTGGCTTAAATGTGCCGTCTGGATACCCACCTATAATTTTTGCATCTGCTAATGCCAAAATAGCCTCTTTATGGTCACTTTTCGCAATATCTGTAAAGTTAGCTGCACTTGCAGTAGGAACAACAGCCGCGGCAACCAATGCAGCAGAAGCTGCACTTACAATCCATTTACTTTGCTTTTTTTTCATATTTATTTCCTCCTACAATTCTATTCATCTCCATTATAAAAGAAAGATAGATTTATTCCAAAGGATATACCAATATTATCGTCATTTACCAAGGATTATTTGTCCAATAAATAAACTAAGCAATTTGAAGTTACACGAAGTTTGTTTGTCCATAGAGATGAGGATGATAAGAAATAATTTTTAGCAGGCATGTTGATTAGGACAAAAACGGGTTTATTATTGAGTGATAAAAGGATTTTTGTTGGCTCATCACCAAAAGTTATGGATGACATTTTTTTAAATATATGCGCTGTATATTAGTTGACCTTCGTTCCGGCTGGGCGACTCCTTGAGGATCAGCGTCACAGATGAGGCCCTGGAGCGAGCCAGAAGAGGAACGAAGGCTAAAAACATCACGTCCTGTGATAACGCCTTCGTGACCTACATCTTGTAGGCCCAAGCGGCTCATCGGACGCTCCCAGGAAGCTTTGCTCTGTGCGAAAGCGTGGCGTCAGCGGCAAATGTTTTATCTGCGCGAAAGGGAGCGTCAGCAGCAAAGCGCCCGGTCGAAACAGAAATCCACCACACGTTTTGGTGAAGAGCCTTTTTGTTGCTATTTTGCTAATGTATTCCCATTTTAACTGATTGTAGCGTAGGGCTACTCCCGCGGGAAAGCGAGACAGACGAGACCATGCATGAAGCACAGCGGTGGAAGCGGCTCGACGCTCGCCCGCAGGAAGCCTTGCTCTGCGCGAAAGCGAAGCGGCAGCGGCAAAGCGAGTAACCCGTAGCGGAAATCCGAGCCTTCTAATTAATCAGAGTGGATAAAAATGGTTAATCAACACACCTGGGTTTTTAGTAGTCTAGAGCGATGAGTGAACTACTTGCCACTTAGCAAAGCTTGAAGTGGGAGCTTCTCAGTTCCACGACGAAAGCAACCTTTCGTCTCCCTATGCGTTACTTCGTGGTGTTCCAACCCTAGATGTCCAACGCTTGGACGCTCTTTTGGTACGGTTGATATTTTACGCAAGAGCCGAATGGCTTGGTTTTCGCACTCTATTTTCTTCCTGCAACCTCATATATCAAGTCATCAAAGAACTTCATATAGCTAGTTAATCAAAAGTTTTTGGCTATGCCAAACCGAAATTCATCTCCCACCTACGTTAGGCTAACGCTCTTCACACGCTTGAGGAAGGAGAATTCTCTCGGTAAATTCGTTAAACGAATCTTAAAAGCAAGTGCAACACATATCTCTTAGAATAAAAAAAGCTCATAACGATCTCCATACAAACATCTACTGAAGAAATCGTAATGAGCTATATTTATTGAATAAGCAAATTACAAAGTTACTTAACAGGCAAAACCTCTATTAGGACGTGTTATGTTGATAAATTTACAAGTTGGGCGATAAATTCAATGAATCTCTCGATAAAACAAGTACAAATTTTATAATTTCCTTAACAAGAACAAATGCATGAAAGCGCTCTTTTACATCCGACAAGCGCTGGAGAGACCGAAACAAAAGTAAGCGATCCACCACTTTTGTCCGAGGGATCAAAGCGACCTTGATGATGCAAACGAGCGCTTTAGCCTACACGAAAACTATGGTCTTGGTTATCCACAATTAAAAATCTATAATTTCATTAATAATCAAAAAAGCAGTAGATGTAAGTTACATCTACTGCTTTTTTTAGTATGACCCGTACGGGATTCGAACCCGTGTTACCGCCGTGAAAGGGCG